>NZ_JBEYVC010000182.1:0-21194 GCF_040643855.1 Streptomyces sp. NPDC047072
CAGTACGGGCCGACGGTGGACCAGGTGGAGCCGCCGTCCTTGGTCTCGTAGACCTCCTCAAGGCCCGCGTACACATGGTCCGGATTCGCCGGATCCTCGTCACCCGCGAACCCGCCGGGGTCGTCGGCGCGGTCGTCCCCTGGAACTTCCCGCTGACGCTGGCCGGTTGGAAGGTCGCCCCGGCGCTCGCTGCCGGATGCACCGTCGTACTGAAGCCGTCGGAGAACTCCCCGCTGTCCGCGCTGCTGCTCGGCCGGATCGCCACCGAGGCCGGACTGCCCCCGGGCGTGCTCAACGTCGTGAACGGCAACGGACCTGTCGCCGGACGGGCGTTGGGCCTCCACCCCGACGTCGACGTCCTCGCCTTCACCGGCTCCACGGCCGTCGGCCGCCACTTCCTCCACTACTCCGCCGACTCCAACCTGAAGCGCGTCTGGCTGGAGTTGGGCGGCAAGTCGCCCAACATCGTCCTCCCGGACGCCCCCGACCTCGCGAAGGCCGCCGCCACCGCCGCCTGGGGGATCTTCTTCAACCAGGGCGAGATGTGCACCGCGCCCTCCCGCCTCCTCGTACACCGCTCCGTCGCCGAAGAGGTCACCGAAGCCGTCGTACGACGCGCCCGCGCCCTGCGCATCGGCGACCCGCTCGACCCCGCCACCGAGATGGGCGCGCTGGTCGGCGAGGCCCATCTCGCCCGGGTGCAGGACCACATCGGCACCGGCCTCTCCGAGGGCGCCCGTCTGCTCACGGGCGGCTCCCGCACCCTCGCCGGCACCGGCGGCAGCTTCCTGGAACCGACCGTCTTCGACCACGTGGACCCCGGCATGCGGCTGGCCCGCGAGGAGATCTTCGGCCCCGTCCTGTCCGTCCTCGCCTTCGACGACCTGGACGAGGCGGTACGGCTGGCCAACGCCACCGAGTACGGCCTGGCGGCCGGCCTGTGGACCTCCGACCTGTCCACCGCGCACCGCGTCTCCCGCGCCCTGAAGGCGGGCACGGTGTGGGTCAACTGCTACGAGGAGGGCGACCTGACCGTCCCCTTCGGCGGGATGAAGCAGTCCGGCAACGGACGTGACAAGTCCGCGCACGCCCTGGAGAAGTACACCGAGCTCAAGACCACCTGGATCCAGCTGTGACCCGTCCGCTGATCGCCGTACCCGCCCGGTTCTCCGCCACCACCTCCGCCCTGCGGTACGCCGCCGAGGTCAACGCCCGGGCACTGATCGAGGCGGTGTGGCGGGCGGGCGGCGAACCGGCGGGCATCCACCCCGCCCCGGCGGACGTGCCCGACCGGCTCGCCCGCTTCGACGGCGTCCTCCTCCCGGGCGGAGGCGACCTCGCCCCGCACCGGTACGGCGCCCCCGACACCCACGACAGCGTCTACGACGTCGACGACCTCCAGGACGCCTTCGACCTCGAAGTCGCCCGTCACGCGCTGGACTTGGGGCTCCCCCTGCTGGCGGTCTGCCGGGGACTCCAGGTCGTCAACGTGACTCTCGGAGGCACTCTGGAGCAGCACATGGACGGCGACCACCGGCACCTCGTGCACCCGGTGACGATCACCCCCGGGACCCTGCTGGAGCGGGCCGCCGGCGGGGAGAAGGCGGAGGCCTCCTGCTACCACCACCAGCGGGTGGACCGCCTAGGCGCCGGGCTCGCGGTCACCGCGCGCGCCGCCGACGGCACGGTGGAGGGGGTCGAACTCCCGGGTGCGCGGGGCTGGTTCACCGCCGTGCAGTGGCATCCCGAGGACACGGCGCACGAGGACACCGCGCAGCAAGGACTCTTCGACGCGCTCGTTCGAGCCGCCCGCTGAGGGGAGGGCGGTGTCAGAAGCCGCCCTGCGCCGAACCGGTGTGCACCCGCACGGCCGTCGCCAGATGGTCGGCGAGGGGCTTGGCCAGCGCCCGGCCGTCCGTGGTCTGGAGCACGGCGTCGGCGAGGAGGTGCAGCTTGGTGTTGCTGTGCTGGGACGCCGTCACCAGGACCTGCCAGGACTGCTGGGCGGTCAGCCGGTACGACGCCATGAGGATCCCCCGGGCCAGATCGATGGAGGCACGGGTCTCCAACGCCCGGTGCAGTTGCGCGTTCTCCACGGCGAGCTCGTCACCCGACGCGTCCCCTGCGGCTGCCGAGGGGGAGGGCGGCTCCTCGCCGGGCCCCGGCGTCCCGTCGAGCCCCGCCGTGAAGAGGGGCAGGGTGCCGGTCAGGTCGAGCAGACGTCGTACCGCCGGACTCGTGGCCCGCAGGACGAGGTGCTTGGCGTCGGCGCGGGCACGGTGATGCACCTCGAGCAGGACGTTGAGCGCGGAGCAGTCGCAGAAGTCGACGCCCGCGAGATCCAGCTCCAGGCCCCCGTCGGTGTCCGCGAGCGCGTCGCTCAGGGTGCGCTGGAGCAGCTCGTCGCTCTCCAGGTCCAGCTCGCCGGACACGGTCACCACGAGCCGGTCGTCGACCGTGTCGACGCTCAAGGTCACCGGTGCCGGCGTCTGCGCACCCCTGAACGCGGTCCCGCATTCAGGGCAGGGTCCCTCGGTGGGATGAGGAACTGTGTGTTGGGACATCCGGAGCTCCCGCACATGCCGCCGACTCGACTACAGCCAGGATCACCCCTCCTCCGTTTCGCGTCAACCAAAACATGAAATTAGATTCGCTCTTTTCGATGCGCGAACCTGTAGCCGTATAGTGGGGTGTATGGACCGAGCGCCGGAACCGCACGCAGGCTGGACCTTTCTGACCAATCACTCCCGGGTGCTGGCCGCCATCGCCGAGGACCGCACCACCCGCGTCCGCGACATCGCCGCCCGATGCCGCCTCACCGAGCGTGCCGTGCAGAAGATCATCGCGGATCTGGAGGACGGCGGGTACCTCACCCACGTCAAGGAAGGCCGCTCGAACGTCTACCGCATCGCGGCGGACACGGTGCTGCGCCATCCCGCGGACGCCCCGGCCACGGTCGCGGAGCTGCTGTCGGTTCTGGTCCACCACGAGTCCGCGCACTCCATGGCGTCGACCTTCGAGGACCACGAGACCCCCTGACCCGGTCTCACTTCCTGGGGCGCCGCCCGCTGCGGCGAGGGGCCGGCTCCGCGCCGTCGAGGAGGTCGAGCCTGCGCTCCTCGCCGTTCTCCTCGACCTGCAGGACGACCTTGCGCAGCCCCTCGGCGAGACCCCGGCACTCCTTCGTGTCCAGTCGCTCGGTGACGAAGGCCTCCTCCTGGTTGAACGCCGGGAACAGCCGTCCCATCAGCTCCTCGCCCTCCTCGGTGAGGCTGAGCAGCACCAGCCTGCCGTCCGAGGGATGACCGGCCCGCCTGAGCAGCCCGCGGCCCTCCAGCGTCCGGGAGACCCCGGTGAGCGTCCCCTTGGAGATCCCGGCCTCCTCCGCGACGTGCCGGGTCTCCGACTCGCCCCACACCCACACCACCCAGAGCACGACGAACGACGTCCAGGTCAGATCCGCGCCGCGCAGCACGGAGTTCTCCAGGTGCTGCCGTACCGCCGAGGCGGCGCGGTAGATGTTGGCGACCACCGCCATCTGCTCGCGGTGGATGGGGATACCGCCGAGCTTCGCCGCCGCGAGCTTCTCCGCTTCGGTGATGGACCGATGGCCGGGCACAGGCACACTCCTTCGATCGTTCGGCTTCAAATTGTACGAGGCTTCCCGAAGCCGGTACCCAAGCGCTGAGCGCGCGCTGTCGGGCGCGGTTCGCCGCCGCGTCGCCGGTCGTTCGCCACCGTGGGGCGGCGCCCCGGACGGCGCCGGGCGCGCGGGACGGTACGGGCGGCGGACGGCGGTCGTGGGCTCCGGAGTGTCGGGGCTGACCGCCGCCTACGTCCTGGGCCGGACCGGTCACGTCATCCTGTACGAGGCCGACGACCGGCTCGGCGGGCACGCGCACACCCACGAGCTGACCTCGTCGTACGACGGGCGGGTGCACCGCGTGGACTCCGGGTTCCTCGTGCACAACCGCCGCACCTACCCGCACCTGCTGCGACTCTTCGACGAACACGCGGCCCGCATCTCCAGCTGCTCGCCTGCGACTCCCCGGCTCCCTCGTCTCGCCGGTCGTGATGACCCTAGAACGGCACGTGGCCGACCGGCCGAGGGAGGATGCCGGGGCCAGCCATACGCGTACGACCCACCGCGAGAAGGAGTTCCCGACCGTGCCGCAGGACGACACCGAGTTCCTCCCGCAGTCCACGACCGCCCTGCTGCTCCGCCGCTGTCCGCCACGGCCCCGGGCCGCCGTCCTCGTCCTGCACGGCGGGCAGGAGACGAGCGAGAGTCCGACCAGCCCCCGGCAGCTCGCCGCCCTGCGGATGGACCGGGTCCTGCGGGCGGTGACCGCCGCGCTGCCCCACGATGACGTCCTGGTCGCCCAGGTCCGCTACCGCCTGCGCGGCTGGAACGGCACCCGTGCCGACGCCGGGCGGGACACCCTGCGGGCCCTGGACGACCTCACCGCACTGGCCGGCCCCCTCCCCACCGTGCTGCTCGGCCACTCCATGGGCGGCCGGGCCGCCCTGCACGCCGCCGGACACCCACGGGTCACGGGTGTGCTCGCGCTGGCGCCGTGGTGGCCGGCGGGCGAGCCGGTCGCCCAGACGGCGGGCCGACGGATTGTCGCCCTGCACGGCGCACGGGACCGCGTCACCTCGCCCGCCGCGACGGCCGAGTGCGTCCACCGCGCACAGGGCACCGCCGTGGAGGCGGGGATGGCCGTCATCGGCGGCGGCGACCACGCGATGCTGCGCCACCACCGCCTGTGGCACCGCACCACCGCGGCCGTCGTCGCCCACCTCCTCGACCCCGACGCCGTACCGGATCCACTGCCCGAGGAGTGCTACGGGACGGGCGATTTTCCCGTGCTCTGATCCCCGGCCCCGGCGATACCACGCCGCCGCGTCCGCCGGGCGGGCGCGGCGCGTCGGTTCCGGTGCCGGTCACCGGTCGGTGTCCGGCACCGGATCCATCCGTGGTGCTCCCCGGAGACATCGTGCGCGACCGGGACCCGGCCGCGCACTGCCGGTTCCCGGCAGTTTTCACCGGCGTTCGGGTGCCGGGTCCCACCGGGACGGGCGCGGAGCCGTCGGCCAACCAGGCGCGAATTGTCGTACGGTAAGCTCTTTCCCCTGGCCACGGCGCGTTGGGGGGACGTGACATGCAGCGCATCGCTCGCATCGACAACACGGCTCGCGACCGCGTCCCGGAACCCGACGACACTGCTCCCGGCGTCTGACCCCCGGTCCGACGCCCGTCGTGGTGCGCAGGCCGACGCCGCGCATCGAGCCGTCGTACGCACGCTCCATCGACGTACGCCACGGCAATCCAGCAGCTGTGAACCGGTGATCAGCGGGAGGGGCCTGTGACCACGCACGACACCCTCGGCGAGTTCCTCGACGGCTACGAACGGATCCTGGCGGACGCCGCCGCGACCGGCCGCCGCCTCACCCGCGCCGAGTTGGACTCCCGCCGCGAACGGGGCGCGCGGGCCGCCGTCGCGGGCCACGGCTGGCGGGCGCTGGTGCGCGAGCACCTCGCGGCCAGCCGCCGGGGATGGCCCGTCCCGGCCACCCCGGACCACGTCCTGTCCGTCGTCGAGCAGGCCATGGACGCCTTCGCCGACGGCTACGAGAGTGCCCAGCGCCAGGTCATACGGCAGGAGGAGGCGGCCCGGCGCGAGTTCATCGACGACCTCCTGCACGGCCGCGACCCCGGCCATCTCGTGGCCCGCGCCGAACGGTTCGGGCTGCGCCTGTCCCGCGCCCACGCCGTCGCCGTGGCCGAGGGCCCCGCGAAGTACGACGAGACCGACCCCGCCTCCCGACGTGTGCAGGACGGCCTCTTCGGGCGCTTCGAGAACCGCCGGATCCTGTTCACCACCAAGGACGGCCGGATGGTCTGCATCGCCCCCGGCGACCAGGCCGAGGTCCTCACCCACTTCGCCAAGCAGGCGCACGCCGCCACCGAGGGCGGCCAGGTCGCCATCGGGCGCCCCCGGCCCGGGGCCGTCGGCATCGGACACAGCTACGAGGAAGCCCTCAACGCCCTTGATGTGGGCCGGCGCATGGGCTTCGACGACCCCCTGCTGCACGCCGCCGACCTTCTCGTCTTCCCCGTCCTGGCCCGCGACCGGCAGGCCCTCGTGGACCTCGTACGCAGCACCCTCAGCCCCCTGGAACAGGCCCGCGGCGGAGCCCGGCCCCTCCTGGAGACCCTGACCGCCTACTTCGACAACGGCTGCGTCGCCACCGAGACGGCCCGTCAACTCGCGCTGAGCGTGCGGGCGTTGACGTACCGTCTGGAGCGCGTGCACACCCTGACCGGCGCGAACCCCGCCGATCCGGCGCAGCGTTACACCCTCCAGACGGCGGTCATCGGCGCGCGTCTTCTCGACTGGCCCTCAAGACCCCTGTGACCCACGGGTCCCTGGGGTCCGTCCTGTCCGGTTCCGCTGTTTCGCCGGGCGTCCCGTGGTGTCACGCTGACGAGGGTCCGGGCACGGCCGGGACCGAAAGGAACGACGAGCATGATCGAGTGGGTGTCCCTCGGCACCGGGGCGCGACCCGTCCCGCGGCCCCTGTCCACGCCGTTGGTGTGGGCGGCGACCTTCACCGGCGCACTGCTGCTGGTGGCGCTCCTCAACACCCTGGTGGGTCCGGGCCGGCCCGCGCTGGCGCTGGCCGCCCTCTCCCTGCTCGCCGGGTCGCTCGGGGTCTGCGCCCGCTTCACCGCGGCGCCCGGCACGGCCGTCCTGTGCTGGCTCTTCCTCAACGGCTTCGCGATCCCGCCCGCCGGGACGCTCACCTGGACCGGCAGCCGCGACACGTTCTGGCTGGCCTGTCTCTTCACGGCGGCCCTCGTCGGAACGACGCTGGCCCGCCTGGCCCACGCCCGCCAGGCCTACCGCAGGGTCGGCGCGAAGACGGGCTCCGCGGAGGGGGATTGGGGCGCCTGATCGCCGTATCAGCGTTCCTGGACCCGCTGGGTGACAAGCCCGATCGCGGCTGCCACGGCAGCGAGGACCGCGACGCTGGTGAGGGCGGCGGACAGGGAGAACCAGTCGGCCATGAAGCCGATCGCCGGTGGGCCGAGGAGCATGCCGCCGTAGCCGAGGGTGGAGGCGACGGCGACCCCGTCCGGGCCCGCCAGCCGGCCGGCGCGCTCCACGGCGACGGGGAAGAGGTTGGCCAGGCCGAGCCCCGTGATCACGAAGCCCAGGAGCGCGGCCCACAGGGCGGGGGCGAGCGCGCCGAGCAGCATCCCGGCCGCGGCGGTCGTCCCGCCGGCCACCAACGTGCGGGTCTGGCCCAGGCGTTCCAGCAGCTTCGCGCCGCTGAGGCGGCCGACGGTCATCGCGAGCGCGAAGCAGGAGTAGCCGATGGCCGCCACACCGGGCGCGGCGTCCAGGTCCTGCTGCAGGTGCAGGGCGCTCCAGTCGGCCATGGCGCCCTCGCCGTAGGCCGTGCACAGGGCGATCAGACCGAAGGTGACGACCAGGGCACGGTTCCCCTGCCGACGGGATCCGGACGGCTCCGGGGTGGTGCTCTCCGGCACGGCCGGCGGGGGGATCCGCAGCAGGGTGCGCCCCTCGACGAGGGTGACCAGCAGGCCGATCGCGGTGAGGCAGAGCAGATGCCGGGTGGGGGAGAGGGCCCCGGCGACCAGCGAGCCGAGCCCGGCGCCGACCATGCCGCCGAGGCTGAAGGCGGCGTGGAAGGTGGGCATGATCGGTCGCCGCAGGGCTCGTACGAGATCGACCGCGGCACTGTTGAAGGCGACGTTGATCCCGCCGTAGGCGCTGCCGAAGACCAGGAGCACGGCGCCGAGGGCGAGCGGCGAGTGGGTGAGGGGCGGGAGCGCGACGCTGAGGGAGAGGAGGATGCCGCAGGCCACGGTGACCCGGTGGCTGCCGTAGCGACGGCACAGCCGTCCGGTGAGCATCATCGTGACGACGGCACCGGCGGAGACCCCGAGCAGGGCGAGTCCGAGGGTGCCGGCGGTGGCGCCGGTCTGCTGCTTGATGGCGGGGATACGGACGACCCATCCGGCGAAGATGAATCCGTCGAGGGCGAAGAAGACGGTCAGAGCGACACGGAGCCGACCGAGATCGGCCCGGCGACCCGGCACGGCACTGTGCTGACGGGCTTTGTTTATCTGCGGCACAAACTCAGGCTAGGTGGGGCGGGGGATCGGGGCAAGGGTGCTGATGAGGCGCCGAGGTGCCGCCGATGGGGCGCATCTACCCTGTTCTGGTGACAGATGCGGACTGGTACGGGGTGCGGTGCGTCTTCCGGCACCGCTCCCTCGGCGTGTACGAGGAACGGGTCACGCTGTGGACGGCCCGCTCGTCCGACGAGGCGATCACACGCGCGGAGGCCGAGGCCCGCGAGTACTGCGAAGCCCTCGAAGAAGTCGAGTACGTGAACTTCGCCGAGGCGTTCCGCATCACCGAGGCGCCCGGCGAGGGGGCCGAGGTCTTCTCCCTCATGCGGGACAGCGAACTGCCGGCCGGGCAGTATGTGCGGCGTTTCTTCGCCACGGGGAGCGAACGGTCCGCTTGACCGTCCTCACGGAGACGCATCGGCCAGGGCCGCCTGGTGGAGGTGGTCGGCGAGTGCTGTGGTGGCTGTGGGTGTGGGGTGGGCCTTGATGCCCCGGGCCAGTAGGTGGTGGCGGCGTGCCCATGGGTCCTGTAGTGCGCATACGTCCAGGGTTTGGTCGGGGGCGAGGGCGCGGCGGGGTACGACGGCCAGGCCGACTCCTGCGGCGGCGAGGGCGACGAGGACGTTGAGGTCGGTGACGGTGGTGCGGTAGCGGACCGCCGGGGCGTGCGGGCCGAGGTGTTTCTCGATCCAGCGGCGCAGCGAGGAGTCCGCGTCGAGCCCGACGAGCGGGTGTTCGGCGACCTCGCTGTAGGTCAGCGCGGTCCGTCCGGAGAGGATCCCTCCGGCCTGGCCGACCACGACGAGGGAGTCGTCGCCGAGCGGCTCCATCCGCAGACCGCAGTCCCGGGCCTCGTCGTCGAGGACGACCCCCAGGTCCGCCTCCCCGTCGGCGAGCATCCGCACGGTCCGGGGAGTTCTGCTCTCGGAGACCGTGACGTCGACGTCCGGGTGCGCGCGGAGGAACGAGACCAGTGCTCGCGGTACCAGACGGTGCATCGCGGAACCGCCCGCGAGCAGCACCAACGGCGCGGTGGGGGACCGGGTGTAACCGGCGACGGCGCTGTCGAGCCGCGCGACCCGGTCGAGCACGTCGCGGGCGTGGCGGGCCAGCGTCGTCCCCGCCGGCGTGGGCCGCACCCCCCGGCGGCCGCGGATCAGCAGGGTCACGCCCGCGTGGTGCTCCAGCGAGCGCACCCTCGCACTGGCCGACGGCAGGCTCAGGTGCATCCGGCGGGCGCCCGCCGTGATCGACCCCTCCGTCACGACGTGGAGGAAGAGCCGCAGGTCGTCCAAGTCGTAGCGCATCGCCTCAGCCTAAGGCCCAGCCATAGGCAGGCTGCGCCGATGACCCATTGTGAAGAGGTGCAACGCCGGGCCACGATCGACGGATGCTCGACTTGGTTCTCGTCCTGGCGGCCGGTGTCGCCGCCGGTGTGCTGAACGCCGTCGGCGGGGGCGGCACGTTCGTGGCGCTGCCCGCCCTCGTGGCGTTCGGCCTGTCGCCGGTGACGGCGAACGCGGTCTCCCGGGTCGCCCTCGTGCCCGGCGCCGTGGCCAGTGCGTGGGTGTACAGGCGGGACATTACGCAGGTGGGAGCAACGTCCACCGTTACTCTGACGGCCATCAGCGTGCTCGGCGGTGGAGTCGGCGCCGGTCTGCTGCTGGTGCTGCCGGCCTCCTCGTTCGACGCCGCCGCGCCCTGGCTGCTCGCCTTCGCCACGCTGATCCTCGCCTTCGGGCGCCGGCTCTCCGAGGCGGTGCACCAGGCCCTGGGCCGGTCGGCCGGCATGGGCCCCCGAGCCGTCCTGATCGGCCAGTTCATCCTCGCCGTGTACGGCGGATACTTCGGCGGTGCCGTAGGCATCCTGATGATGGCCCTGTGGAGCATCGGCCTCGGACTCGACGCGGCGGTCAGCAATCCGATGCGCGTCGCGCAGCTCGCCGCCGTATATCTGAGCGCGACCGTGCTCTTCCTGCTCGCCTCCGACGCGCTGGCCGCCCCCTCCCTCCTCACCGCCATGCTGGTCGGCGCGGTGGCCGGCGGATTCGGCGGCGCGCACCTGGCCCGCCGTCTCCCCGCCCGGCTGCTGCGGGGCACCATCCTGACCACCGCGGTGATCACGACCGTCCTGTATTTCCTGCGCGGCTGACCCGGCGGGCAACCACGCGGCGCCCGGAACGACCGGGCTCCGCACCGGCGCCGTAGAGTGACGCACCATGCGAAGTCTGGCCCTGCTCCCGAAGGCGCACCTCCATCTCCATCTCGAAGGCGCGATGCGCCCCGCCACCTTCAGGGAACTGGCCGGCGAGCAGGACGGACAACTCCTGCGCCACGCAAGCGGGTTCGCCTCCTTCGAGGACTTCATGCCCTTGTACGGCGCCGCCGCGCGCCTCGTCCGGCAGGGGCCCCGGGAGCACCTGCTGCGGCTGGTGCGCGAGGTCGTCGAGGACGCCGCCGCGGACGGTGCCGTGTGGGTCGAGCCGCACTTCAACCCCCTGACCTACGAGGCCGATCCGAGGGCCGCGCTGGACGTGCTGGACGCGGTGCTCGACGAGGGCCGCCGTACCGCCGCCCGCTGCGGCATCGGCTTCGGCCTCGTGCTGTTCGCCCGGCGCAACGCGGACCCCGCCCAGGCCGTCGAGACCGCACGGATCGCGGCCCGGCGGGCGGACGCCGGCGTGGTCGCCTTCGGCCTGGCCGGCGACGAGGCGGCCGATCCTCCCGAGCCGTTCGCCGAGGCCTTCGCCCTGGCCCGCGCCGCCGGACTGATCCCCGCCCCGCACGCCGGCGAGTTCACCGGCCCCGACGGTGTGCGCGCCGCACTCGACTCGCTCGGCGCCCGCAGGATCGCCCACGGCGTACGGGCGGCCGAGGACCCGGCGCTCCTGGCCCGGCTCGCCGCGGAAGGCGTCGTCCTCGACGTCTGCCCCACCTCCAACGTGGCGCTCGGCGTGGTGAGTTCACTCGCCGCCCACCCTCTCCCGCTGCTGCTCCGGGCAGGCGTCCGCTGCACCCTCAACGCCGACGACCCACTCCTGTTCGGCCCCGGCCTGCTGGCGGAGTACGAGACCGCCCGCACCTCCCTGGCGCTCTCCGACACCCAACTCGCCCAGATCGCCCGCACGTCGACCGAAGCATCGGGAGCCCCGCGCGAACTCGTGGCGGACGCGGCCCGACGCATCGACGACTGGCTCACCACTCCTACGCCCCCTGCGGGAGCGCCCGTTGGCGGAGCCCCTTCTCCGACACGGATCTTCCGGGGTGAGTGACGGTCCGTCGATTCCCCGTAGGGAATTGTCGGGTGTCGCCGCGGACCACAGGATCGGATCCGAAGTGACCCGCCTGACAAGGGGATAAACATGACGGAGATCGATCCGCAGGAGCTGGCCGACCGCTACGCCGCGCACTGGAACCTCCCGGACGCCGCCGAACGCCGGGCGGCCATCGAGGAGTTGTGGGCCGAGGACGGCCGCCACGTCCTCCAGCCACCCGTGGAGATCAGGGAGAAGGCGGCCGAACTCGGCTTCGCACACCCGACGTTGGAGGCTCGGGGATACGACGCCATCGAACTCAGGGTGGCCCGCAGCCATGAGCGGTTCGTCGAGAAGCAGGGGATGACCTTCAGGGCGCGCCCCGATGCCGTACGCCTCGACGACGTGGTGAAGCTCGGCTGGGAGGCGGTGTCCGGGGAGACCGGCGAAGTGGTGGGCGGGGGACTGGACATCGTCGTACTCGACGACGACGGTCGCATCAGGTCCGACTACATGTTCCCGGGCGCCTGAACCGCGGAGGCGGCCGCGAGCGCCTCCGCCGTCGTCGGGTCGGCCGGCAGGAACGCCTCCAGCTTCAGTTCGGCGAGGGTCACGTCCACGGCCGTGGCGAAGGTCGTCACGGTCGTCATGAGACTCAACTCGCCCTGCGCAGAGGCCAGCCGGAGCGGCACCGCGAAACCGAGCGTCCCCGACGAAGGCTCCAACTCGGGTACGTAGGCGCTGAGTTCGGCGCGCAACTCCGCCAAGTGGCCGATGCCGACCAGGATGTGCCGTCCCCACTCGGCGAGGTTGCGGATGCGGGGCGCCAGACCGTCGGGGTGCAGGGCGAGGCGGTAGAGGTTCGCCCCCGGTCCGGTCAGCTCCGCAGCCGCGCCCTCGGTGATCAGGTCGAACGCGCGGTTCGCGGCCACCAGACGACCACCGCGGTCCACGACCACGGCCGGATACGGCAGATGACCGCGCAGGATGTGCTCGATCGCCGTACGGACATGGGACAGCTCGGGGTCGTCGAGCGCGTGCTCCGGATACGCGGGCGCGTAACCTGCCGCCAGCAGCAGCTCGTTGCGCTCCCGCAGCGGCAGCTCCAGTGACTCCGCCAGCCGTACGACCATGTTCCGGCCCGGCGCCGACCTGCCGGACTCGATGAAACTGAGATGCCGCTGCGTGGTCCCCGCCCGCAACGCCAGATCGAGCTGGCTCAGACGGAGACGGACACGACGTTCGCGAAGCGCACCGGAGAAGTCCACGGGCCTTTTCTAGCGGTGGCGGTCGGCTACGGGCCATTCCCTGCGGGGAATTGCCGCGGGGGCGTCGTCGATCCGTACGACGTGAGCGGGGGATTCAGGAGCCCTGTCCTGCACGGATGCTGCACGAGGGCTTACTGCAACGCCTCCTGGCGGCGAGGTGTCACCGGCAGCGGATGGGCGGCTTCCGTGCGCAGACCGTCGAGGGTGAAGGCGAGGCCGCGGAGCCAGGCGTCGGGTGCGACACCCTTGGCGGCGCGCGCCAGCAGGGCGTTGGAGCCGAACAGGAACAGCAGGTCCTCGCGCGTGAAGTCCGGGCGGAGCGTGCCCGCCCGTTGAGCGCGCTCGATGATGCGCTCGGCGGACGACAGGGTGCGCTCGCAGAGCGCCATCAGGCGTGCGGCGCCGGGGTAGCGGCCGGTGACCACGTCACCGATCGCGGGCTCGGTGGCCTGCAGCTCGCACACCTTCCGCGTGTAGTACGCGAACCCCTCCCAGGCGTCGTCCTGGGCGAGTGCCTGCTCGGCGACCTCGCCGAGCAGCGCCGCCGCCACATCGACCGCCACCTCGTCGATGAGCGCCTCGCGGGTGCCGAAGAGGTTGTACAGGGTGCCGTGGCTGACCCCGGCGCGCCGGGCGATCTCCTTCAACGGTGCCTGGAGTCCGCGCTCGCGGAACACCTCGGCCGCGGCTGCCCGCAGCTTCTCCGCGTTGCGTCGCGCGTCGGCCCGCATCCCGTGCTCCTCGTGATCCGCCCTGTCCGGCCTCCATGGTCCCACCCCGTGACCGACCGAACTTGACCATCGGGTCAGGATCGATGCTAGGTTGGCGTCCGTCAATTTGACCCGCGGGTCAAATTTGATCCGGGCCCGGAACCGCACGGACACTCGACGATCGGAACAGCCATGGCAGATTCCCTCCTTCAGGACGAGAGCGCACTGCGTATCGACATCTGGTCCGACGTCGTCTGCCCCTGGTGCTACATCGGCAAGCGGCGTCTGGAGTCGGCGCTCGCCCGCTTCGAGCACGCCGACGACGTGGAAGTGCACTGGCACAGCTTCCAGCTCGACCCCTCCCACCCCCGGGGACTTCGCCGGCCCACCTTCGAGATCCTGGCCGAGAAGACGGACGCCCCGCCGGCCCAGGTGCGGGCCATGGTCCGGCAGGTCAGTGATCTCGCCGCCGCCGAGGGACTGTCGTACGACTTGGAACATGCCGTCTCGGTCAACACGATCGACGCCCACCGGCTGGGCCACCTCGCCGACAAGCACGGCCTGGGCGACCGGATGCACGAACGGCTGCTGCGGGCCCACCTGTGCGAGGGCGAGACCGTCGACGACGTCGACACGCTGGTGCGGCTGGGCACCGAAGTGGGCGTTCCCGAGGGCGAGATCCGGCGGACGCTGGCGGGCGAGGCGTACGCGGACGCGGTCCGGGCGGACTTCGCGGAAGGGCGTCGGTACGGCGCCACGGGCGTGCCGTTCTTCGTGCTGGGCCGCGCCTACGGCGTCTCCGGTGCCCAGTCCGCCGACACCTTCCTCACCGCCCTGCGCACGGCGTACGCCGACGCGGCCCCGGCGAACCGCTGACCGGCCGGCCCCGGCGGCGCCTCAGTCGGTGATCACCGGACTGCGGTGGACCCACTCGCCGTCCTGCGCGGCCCGGTGCAGGAACGCGGCGACGTCCGCCCGGCCGATCGTCGGGTTCCCCTTCATCGGGAGGCGGTCGTCCGCCCGGAACGCGCCCTTGGCCGGATCGTTCGTCAGCCGCGTCGGGTAGACGATCGTCCAGTCCAGTCCGCTGGAGCGGACGGTCTCGTCCGCGATCTCCTTGTTCGCGTAGAGCGAGCGCAGCAGGGTGCGGTAGATCAGCTTCTGCGGGGCGCTCGACCAGTCGTAGGTGTGGCCGACGCCGAAGGGCGACAGCCATACGAGACGGGAGACGCTGGCCTCCCGGGCCGCGCCGATCACGGCCTCGGAGGCGAGCGTGAAGAGGTCGTTCGCGCGGACCGAGGTCAGCGAACTTCCCGCGCCGAGCGCGGAGATCACGGCGTCGTGGCCCGGCAGGGCGGCGGCGAGATCGCGCCGCGAGGTGGCGTCACCGGCCGCCACCGACACCTGGTCGGCCAGGTCGCCGAGGGCCGCCGGACTGCGTACGAAGGCCGTCACCGAGTCGCCGGAGCGCAGGGCCACCTCGACCACATGGCGGCCGGTCAGGCCGGTGGCACCGAGAACGAGCAGTTTCATGGCAGGTCGAGCCTTCCGCCGGGAGTCAAGCGGACAGCTATCCGCTTCCAGGAACGTACCGGACAGCTGTCCGGTTAACAAGAACGGGCGATGGCATACTGTGAGCCAAGCGGACAGTGCTCCGCTTTCCGTCGCGGATCCGGAGGGAGACGGGTGCAGTCGAGGACCGACGGGCCCCAGCGCTCGGACGCGCAGCGCAACCGGGAGCGGATCCTGGAGGTGGCGCTGGCCGAGCTGTCCCGCTCGACGGACGTGCCGCTCAGCGTGATCGCCAAGAAGGCCGGGGTGGGGCAGGGCACCTTCTACCGGAACTTCCCGAACCGGGAAGCGCTCGTCCTGGAGGTGCACCGCCACGAGGTGCGGCTCCTCACCGACGGCGCGGCCGAACTGCTCGCCACCCGGACGCCGGACCGCGCCCTGCGTGAGTGGATGGACCGGCTCGCCCGCTTCGCCGTCGCCAAGGCCGGCCTCGCCGGCGCGATGCGCCAGATCATCGGAACGGCGGACGGGCCCGCCCAGCCGGGATACGCGCTGGTGGTCGACGCGATCGAGGCGCTGCTGCGGGCCAATCACGAAGCCGGCGCCATCCGCCCGGGCGTGACCGCCGACGACTTCGTCCTCGCCATCGCCGGAATCTGGCAGATCGATGTCCACGGGGACTGGCAGGGGCGGAGCACCCGACTGCTGGACCTCGTCATGGACGGCCTGCGGGTCGGGGCCCCGGCGGCCGAGCGGTCCTGAGCGCCGCGCCGTCCCGGGTGCCGCTCGCCCTCGGGAGCCGGGCACTCCTGGGTACCGGTCGCTCCTGGGTGCCGGTCGGCCCTCCTGTCCTCGGCGCTCGTTCGGCGGCCGCCGACTCCTTGACCACCGCTCGGCGCTCCACGATGCTGTGTTGCGAGACATGAGGTGTGTGCCGTAATAAGCAACGCCGACTCAGATTCTCTGCGAGCCGAGGAGTGGTCATGACGCACCAGGTCCGTGCTGTCGTCGCGCGGGGCAAGGGCGCCCCCGTCAGCCTGGAGACGATCGTCGTGCCCGATCCGGGCCCGGGCGAGGCGCTGGTGAAGATCGAGGCCTGCGGGGTCTGCCACACCGATCTGCACTACCGCGAGGGCGGGATCAACGACGAGTTCCCGTTCCTGCTGGGTCACGAGGCCGCGGGTGTCGTGGAGTCGGTCGGCGAGGGCGTCACGGACGTCGCGCCCGGTGACTTCGTGATCCTCAACTGGCGTGCGGTGTGCGGCCAGTGCCGGGCCTGTCTGCGCGGCCGCCCCTGGTACTGCTTCAACACGCACAACGCCAAGCAGAAGATGACCCTGCTCGACGGCACCGAGCTCGCCCCGGCGCTGGGTATCGGCGCCTTCGCCGAGAAGACCCTGGTCGCCGCCGGACAGTGCACCAAGGTCGACCGGGCCGCCTCCGCGGCCGCCGCCGGTCTGCTCGGCTGCGGCGTGATGGCGGGCATCGGCGCGGCGATCAACACCGGCAACGTCGGCCGTGGCGACTCCGTCGCCGTCATCGGCTGCGGTGGCGTGGGCGCGGCCGCGGTCGTCGGTTCTCACCTCGCGGGCGCAGCGAAGATCATCGCCGTGGACATCGACGACGCCAAGCTGGAGACCGCGAAGAAGCTGGGCGCGACCCACACCGTCAACTCGAAGAGCGCGGACGCGGTCGAGGCGATCCAGGAGCTGACCGGCGGTTTCGGCGCCGACGTCGTCATCGAGGCGGTCGGCCGCCCGGAGACGTACAAGCAGGCCTTCTACGCCCGCGATCTCGCCGGCACCGTCGTCCTGGTCGGTGTGCCGACCCCGGAGATGAAGCTGGAACTCCCGCTCCTTGACGTCTTCGGCCGCGGCGGCTCCCTGAAGTCGTCCTGGTACGGCGACTGCCTGCCGAGCCGCGACTTCCCGATGCTCATCGACCTCTATCTCCAGGGCCGCCTGGACCTCGACGCCTTCGTCACCGAGACCATCGCGCTCGATGACGTCGAGAAGGCCTTCGAGCGGATGCACCAGGGCGACGTCCTGCGCTCGGTGGTGGTCCTGTGACGGCCGCCCGCATCGAACGCCTCGTCACCTCCGGGACCTTCTCGCTCGACGGCGGCACCTGGGACGTCGACAACAACGTCTGGATCGTCGGTGACGACCACGAGGTGATCGTCGTCGACGCCGCCCATGACGCCGACGCCATTGCGAGGGCGGTGGGGGAGCGGCGCCTCAGGGCGATCGTTTCCACGCACGCCCACAACGACCACATCGACGCCGCGCCCGACCTCGCGGAACGCACCGGCGCCCCCGTACTCCTGCACGACGACGATCTGCCGTTGTGGAAACAGACCCATCCCGACCGGATGCCGGACGCCGGTCTGGTCGACGGGCAGTCCCTTCATGTGGCCGGTGTCGAACTGACCGTGCTGCACACACCCGGCCATGCGCCGGGCGCGGTGTGCCTGTACGCGCCCGCTCTCGGAGCCCTCTTCAGCGGGGACACGCTGTTCGCGGGCGGACCCGGGGCGACGGGACGGTCGTACAGCCATTTCCCGACCATCGTCGACTCCATCCGGGACCGGCTGCTCACCCTCCCCGGCGACACCGTCGTGCACACCGGCCACGGCGACACGACCACCATCGGCGCCGAGGCACCGCACCTCCAGGAGTGGATCGACCGGGGCTTCTGACCGCCCGCCTCCCACCCGACCACGCACGCCCGCCCGCGGCCGCACAGGCCGACGGGACGGGCGTGCGCGCGTTTGCCCGCAGGGCGGGGCAACACGGCCACCTCTGTTGCGTATTACGCTCTATGTTGCTTTACAAGAAACGCCGATCGGCGACCGAACAGGGCTTCGGAACTTCTTGACAAGGGTTCCGGGCGACCCCAGACTGATGTTGCGCTTACCGCAATCCGTTTCGCTATACGCACCGAGGTGTCATGATGATTCCCGCGTGCCGTCTCGTGGATCTGCCGCGAGGAGAGGCCTTCCGGCTCGACATCGACCCGCCGGTCTCGGTGTTCCACACCGACGACGGCGAGCTCTACGCGATTGACGACACCTGCACCCACCAGGACGCCTCGCTCGCCGACGGCTGGCTGGAGGGCTGCGAGGTGGAATGCCCGCTGCACGCCTCGAAGTTCGACCTGAGGACCGGCTCGGTGGACTCCCCGCCGGCCAAACTCCCGGTGCGGACCCACGAGGTGGTCGTCGAGGACGACATGATCTACGTACGGCTCTCCGCGGCCGCCCCGAACCTGCCGCCCTGCGTCGCGGCCAAGCTCGCGGGGACCGCCACGTGAGGACGGTCGCCGTGATCGGCGCCTCGCTGGCCGGGCTGTCGGCGGCGCGCTCCCTGCGCAAGCAGGGCTACGACGGCCGGCTGATCGTCGTGGGGGACGAACCGCATCGCCCCTACGACCGTCCGCCGCTGTCCAAGGAGTTCCTGGCCGGCACCGTCGGCGAGGCCGACCTCGCGCTGGAGACCGACGACGAGGACCTCCGGGCCGAGTGGCTGCTCGGGGTCCGCGCCGCCGGGTTCGACCACACCCGGCGCGCCGTCCGGCTGGACGACGGCCGGGAGGTCGTCGCCGACGGCTTCGTCCTCGCGACCGGCGCCGCCGCGCGCACCCTGCCCGGCTCCGAGGGCCTGTCCGGCGTGCACGTCCTGCGCACCCTGGACGACGCCCGAGCGCTGCGGGAGGAACTGACCCGCGGCGGACGGCTGGTGGTGATCGGCGGCGGCTTCGTCGGCGCCGAGGTCGCCTCCACCGCGTACGCCCTCGGGCTCGACGTCACCGTCGTCGAGGCCGCCCCGACGCCGCTCGCCGGACCCCTCGGCGAGAGCATGGGCGCCATCGTCTCCGCGCTCCACGCGGACCACGGCGTACGGCTGTTGTGCGGGGTGGGCGTCAAGGGCCTGAGCGGGGAGCGGCGGGTGGAGGCCGTGCTCCTGGAGGACGGCCGCACCGTCCCCGCCGACATCGTGGTGGTCGGCGTCGGGGCCCGCCCCAACGTCGAGTGGCTGGAGGAATCCGGCATCGCGCTCGACAACGGAGTGAAGTGCGGCGCCGACGGCCGGACCAGCCTGGCCGGTGTGGTCGCGGTCGGCGACTGCGCCAACTGGTACGACCCCCGGACCGGGGCCCACCGCCGTGTCGAGCACTGGACGGGCGCTCTGGAGCGGCCGGCCGCCGCCGTCGCCACACTGCTGGCGGGCGGTGCCGTGGAACCGGGTGTGCCGAGGCCCCCGTACTTCTGGTCGGACCAGTACGGCGTGAAGATCCAGTTCGTCGGCCACGCGGCGGGTGCCGACAGCGTGACCGTCGAGGAAGGCGCCCCGGACGACCGCAACGTCCTGGCCGTCTACCGGCGGACCGGCCGGCCCGTCGCCGTGCTCGGGATGAACCAGCCGCGGCTGTTCACCCGCTGGCGCAAGCAGCTGAACGCTCCGCTGTGAGTGCCGTGATGTGTCGTCTTTCTCCTGCTCCCACCACGACGTTTCCGAGGAGTGCGCTGTGACCTCGACCAGCCTGCCGGACAGCCTGATCGCCACTCTCCCCGGCTCCGCCTACACCGATCCCGGGATCTTCGCCCAGGAGCAGGAGCGGATCTTCGAGACCATGTGGTTCTGTGTGGCGCGCTCCTCCGAGCTGCCGAAGCCGGGCGCCTTCCGCACCGTCGACGTCGGCCGCGAGAGCATTCTCGTGACCCGGGCGCGGGACAACAGTATCCGCGCCTACTTCAACGTCTGCCGGCACCGCGGCGCCAAGCTCTGCACGGAGGAGAGCGGCGAGGTCAAGCGGGCCTTCCAGTGCCCCTACCACGCCTGGACCTACGGCCTCGACGGCAAGCTCGTCGCCGCGCCCAACCTCACCAAGATGCCCGACGTCGGCCGTACCGAATACGGACTGGCCGCGGTCGCGGTCCGTGAGTGGCTCGGGTATGTCTGGGTCTGTCTCGCGGAGAACCCGCCCTCCTTCGAGGAGGACGTCATCGGCGCGGTCGTGGAGCGGCTCGGCGACGTCGAGTCGATCGAGCGCTACGACGTCGACAACCTCTCGGTGGGCAGGCGGATCGTCTACGACGTGAAGGCGAACTGGAAGCTCATCATCGAGAACTTCATGGAGTGCTACCACTGCGCCACCATCCACCCCGAACTGACCGAGGTGCTGCCGGAGTTCGCCGACGGCTACGCGGCGCAGTACTACGTCGGCCACGGCGCGGAGTTCGGCGAGGAGGTCCAGGGCTTCACCGTGGACGGCTCCGAGGGACTGGACCGCATACCCGGGGTCGCCGACGACCAGGACCGCCGCTACTACGCGATCACCGTCAAACCGCAGGTGTTCATCAACCTGGTGCCCGACCATGTGATCTTCCACCGGATGTACCCGGTGGCCGCGGACCGCACGATCGTGGAGTGCGACTGGCTCTATCTGCCGCACGTCGTCGAGAGCGGCAAGGACGTCAGCCGGTCGGTCGAGCTCTTCCACCGCGTCAACCAGCAGGACTTCGACGCGTGCGAGCGTACGCAGCCCGGGATGCACTCGCGGATGTACGCCAAGGGTGGCGTCCTGGTGCCCAGCGAGCACCACATCGGTGCGTTCCATGACTGGGTCACGGAGCGGTTGGGTGGGGCCGGGGTGGATCAGGCGCGGTAGGTCGGTCGGGGCGGCCGGTCCGGTCGGCGGCCGAGGCGGCGGTCGGGTCGGTCGAAGTGGCCGGTCGGTTCGGTCGGGGCGGCGGTCGGGTCGTCGGAGTGGCAGTCGGGCCGTGGGCCGGGTCAGCCGAGGTAGCCCATCCGGTGGCTGATCTCCTCGGCGCCCTTGATCAGCACCGGGGCGAGTTCGCGCATCCGCTCCTCCGTGAAGCGGTACGAGGGTCCGGAGGCGGTGACCGCCGCGATGACCTCGCCGTCCCGGTCGCGGACCGGCGCGGCCATGGCGTGCAGGCCGATCTCCAACTCCTCCTGCGTCCAGGCGTATCCGGCCTCGCGGGCCTCGGCGAGATGCTTCTCCAGCTTCGTCTTCGAGGTGATGGTCTGCGGGGTGACCTTCTTCAGCCCGGCCGTGGCCAGCAGCGCGGCCCGCTCCTTGGCGGGCAGGTGGGCCAGCAGGACCTTGCCGCTCGACGTGGCGTGCAGCGGGGTCAGCTGGCCGACCCAGTTGTACGCGGCGACCGCGCCGGGGCCGCGCACCTGGTAGAGGTTGACGGCGTAGTGCTCCTGGAGGACCGCGATGTTGACCGTCTCGCCGATCTCCTCGGCTGAGC
>NZ_JBEYVC010000183.1:0-21108 GCF_040643855.1 Streptomyces sp. NPDC047072
GCCGGTGTCCCAGATGACGCCCTTGTACTGGACGAGCAGGGTGCTGGTCGCTTCGACCTTGTCGCCGTCGCCCACGAGGATGTAGTCCGCCACCATCCCCGCTCCGCCCGGCCGTGCGCACCGCGATACCGGGGACGGGTCGGCCGCTTCCTTCGCCGCCCCCGGGGCTCATCTGTTGTGGCCGAGGTCTCCGTCGGCGCCGTCGATCGCTCCGGCGGCGGAGTCGGCGACGGCCTGTCCCGCGGCGACGGCCGCTCCGACCACCGCGGTGGCCGCACCCGCGGCTCCCGCGGCCCCGGCACCGCCTCCGGCGCCCTGGGCCCCGCCGCCGCCCGAGGCGCCTCCGGGGCCGCTGCCGCCGTCCGAACCGGAACTTCCGCCGGACCCGGGGTCTCCGGACTGTCCGGCCGCGCCGCCCGTTCCGGAGGAACCCCCCGAGCCGCCCGAACCGGACGCCCCGCTCGGTCCCGTCTGCCCGGCGCCGCCGGAGCCTCCGGATCCGCCGCCGGCCGCGCCCGAGGCGATGGAGATGGCGCCGGACGCCAGGGCACCGGCGACCTGGATGGACTCGCCGCCGGGGTTGCCCTTTCCGAGCGCGGCGGTGGCGGGGACGATCAGCTTCAGCAGGGCGGGCAGGGCCACCGCCGAGAGCAGCATGACGGCGATGCCCGCGATACGGGTGTTGATCGTGCCGCTGGCCTGGTTGGCTTCCTCGCCCTTGCCCGCGGCGGTCATGGCTGAGCCGGCGAAGAGGATGAGAGCGACCGCGGGTTTGTACAACAGCCAGGCGATCAGCCAGCCGATGTGCTTGCGCCACCAGCCCGCACCCCAGTCCGTCATGGAGGCCGCGGCTGCCACCGGGAGCGTGCCGAGCAGCATGATCACGACGCCGAGACGGACGTAGAGCAGGATCGTCTGGAGGATCCCGGAGAGGAGCAGCAGCAGGGCGAGGATCAGCTTGGCGAACGAGCCGATGTTGGTGATGTCGTTGCAGCCGCCGATCTGGTTCAGCTGCTCCTGCGCCGCTGCGTCGAAGAGGTGCTCGGAGTAGTTGTCGCCGACGGTGGCGGCTGCCACCGTGACGGCGGTCGCCGCTCCCGACACGAGGATGACCCGCAGGATGCCCTTGAGGGCGGTGATGCCTGCGGTGCCCTTGCGTTCGATGGCCATGCGGCAGGCGGCGAAGAGCAGCGAGCCGACCGCCAGGTAGACCACGAGCCACTGTGTCTGACCGTTGATCTTCTGCGCCGTGACCGTCGACTCGAGCGTCGGGATGCCGACGATGATCGCGCCGAACACCTCGATCGCCGCGGCGAGGATCAGGTCGGCGATGCCCGAGATGATCGTGCCGATGGGATCGCCGAGGAAGCTGAAGAAGCCGAGGATCGTGTCGATGAACGCGTTGCCGGTCTTGCAGGTCACGGCGTCACGTCCTTCACACCGGATGTCCTCCACACCAGATAGCGGCCGGCGTTCTGCACCGTCGTCAGCCCCGAGTAGAGGGATCCGTCACTGCCGGCCAGCACCTTCCAGTCGCCGTCGTCCCAGCGCACCTGGACGGAGGTCGTCAGGAAGCCCTCGGTGCCCTTGATGAGCAGGGCGATGGTCGCCGCCTCGCCGGTGTACGAGACCACGGTGAAACCGACGCACGACGAGGACGAGCCGTCGGTGCGGCGGGCGGTGTCGGCGACCTGGGAACGCTGGAAGACGAACATCTTCTGTCCGGTCCCGGCCACCACCTGCTGGTCGGCGACGGTCCGCCAGCCCGGTTCGCTCATCTGCGCGATGATGGCGGTGGCAGCCAGCGCGGCCCCCGTGGGGGTGTGGGCGTAGCACCACCACAGGGCGCCCTGGAACCGGGTGGGCCCGGCCGAGGCCGAGACCGGCACCTGCACGACCCCGATGGTGCGCCAGGTGATGTCCTTCGGCACGGCCGTGGGCAGCGCGTCACCGGCGCTGTCGTCGGTCGCGCAGTCCTTGGGCCGGCCGTCGACCAGCGTGGCCGTGCCGGACAGCGGGCCGTCGCTCGCCCTCGCGCGGGCCGTGCCGCCGCCGGTGGAGTCCGACCCGGACGAGGTGAGCGCGACGAGCGCTCCCATGACGATGACGAGGGCGATGAAACCCGCTGACATCTGCCAGCTGCGTTGTTTCCAGTAGGGCTCGGAATCGTCGTCGTCCTGCCGCAGTCTGCGCAGAAACATCTGGGTACCTGTCCCTTCGGCTCAGGTCGGATCGGGTCGGGCCGGCTCGGTTCCGGTCGCTTTACGTGAAGACGAAGTTGACGACCGGACCGGCGGTGGCCACGAGGATGCAGCCGCCGAGCACCATGCCGAGGCGGCTCATGTGCTCCGAGCTCTCGCCCCGCTTGACGGAGATCGCCATCATCGCGCCGGTGATCAGCACGCCCGCGACACCGGCGGCGGTACCGGCCCAGCCGACCAGGCCGAGGACCGTGTTGACCTTCTTCTCCAGGACACCGGGGGCTCCTCGCCCCGGCGTGGGCACGCCGGAGGCGACGCCGCCGTCACCGCCGGCGGCGAGGAAGTGGACGGCTTCCTGGTGGAGCTGGAGCAACTGGGACATGGGAATCTCCGGAGAGTCGGTGCCGCGCGTCGGCGCGGCACTGAGGGGACTGGTGATGAGGGAAGTGGGAGTGGGGCTCAGGGCCCTGAGAGCGACAGGTCGCCGAGGAACGAGACGAGGGGACCCGCGCAGGTGGCGATGAGGGAGGCGAGCGCGACGAAGTACACGCCGCGGAAGTGCTCGCCGCCCTCACCCGGTTCGCCGCGGCGCAGCTGGATGGACATGTTGATCCCGACGACCATCAGCCCGAAGACACCGGCGGCGGACGCGCACCAGCCCAGCAGGTTGAGGATGCTCATGGCGCTGGGGCCGGGATTGAAGGGAGGGGCGGAGGGGGCGGAGGTGGCGGCCAGGAACGGGCCGTGCAACAGGGAACGGATCACTACCGGGCTCCCTCGCGCTCGGACCTGGAGCCCACCACTTCGGCGAGCCTGACGATCTGTTTGGGCAGGTTCTGCGGACGGTTGCCGACCCGCCACGCCGGGATCCACGGCACCCGGTGCACCCGGACGACCGATCGGATGACCCGGATCCGGCGCAGCAGACTGAGCGGGAGCATCCCGGGGGCGTCGGCGACCAGGACCACGCACAGCAGGTCGATGCCCTGCGGGGCATGCCCCTCCTTCAGCGCCCCGAGCGCCTGGGAGACGGACCGCAGCCCGCCCTCACTGGTCCGCCCGACCAGCACGACCCGTCGCGGTTCGCCCCGCGCGGGCTCAGGCCAGCGGGCGCCCACGTCCACGCCGCCGAACAGCTCGACCATCGACGTGGTCCCGGCCCCGCCGTGCGCCTTGACCCACCCGATGTCGTCCCGCGACCTGCCGCGGGCGGGCCGGGGGTTCCGGGGCTGGTGGCCCCAGACGCCTTCGGGGACCGGGGTGGCGGCGGGGAGGGGGCGTACCGAGGTGTTGCCCCGGGCCGGACGGCGCGGAGGGGCCGTGGCCGGGTCGGTGGCCTGCCGGGCTGCGGGGGGCGGGGCGATACGGCGTACGGGAGCCGTGTCACGAGGTCCCTGAGCAGGGGCTGGGGCCTGGTCCTGGGCGTCGGAGGGCCGGTGGACGGCGCGGCCCGGCGCGGGGTGTCCGGTCGCCGGGGAAACGGCGGGGGTGACCGAGACGGCCATGTCCCGCCTGTTCGTGCTTTCGTTCGTGCTGCCGTTCGGCCGGGCCGTCCCGGCCCTGCGGCCGGTGGCGTCGCCGCCGTCGGGCACGGGGCGCGGACCGGGAGGCTTCGAGGCCGGGGTTCTGGGGCCCCGTTCCCATCCGCGTGGGCCCGCCGGCGATGCCGAAGGAGTACCCATGTGTCTCCCGCCCCCCTCTTCGCTCGTGCTCGCACTGCGCTGGCTCATCTGTTTTCCACCGGTTTGAACTTCTCGTCGCCGGGCCCCGTTTCGATCTCTCGAGCCCGACGGACAGCACAACGGCAGTCCGGGCACAGCGGTTCAAGGCGAGGGGAAGAAGGCGGGCAGCAGCGTGAGTTCGAACGGGAACGAAGGCGAGGGGGAGGGCGGGTCGCACGGGCCCAGCGCGGGCGATGCGGCGAAGATCGTCAGGTACGCCCTGCTCATCGGCAAGTTCTTCGGCACGCTCGCGAGCGCCGTCGGCGGGCCCGTCGTCGCCGGCGCCATCGTCATCATCTGTGGGTTCGGCGTACTTCTGGCCCCGATCATCGCGATCATCCTGCTCATCACTGGAGGGGGAGGAGGTTCCTCCAGCGAGGACGACGCGGACACCGTCTACTCGATCTCCCAGGGGGACGGCAAGGGCGAGCTGGACACCTCGACGATTCCCGACGACGACCTGGTGGACACGGTCCAGGACGCCGGTGAGGAATGCGACGCCATCGGCCCGGTCGTCATCGCGGCCCAGATCGCCCAGGGGTCCGCCTGGAACGCCTCGATGGTCGGCGAGCACGGCGAGGAGGGCATCTCCCAGTTGCCGCCCGCCATCTTCACCAAGTACGGCAAGGACACCGACAAGAACGGCAAGACCTCCGCGTTCGACGCGAAGGACTCGATCATGGCGCAGGCCCGCTACATGTGCGATCTCGCCAAAGAGGCCCAGCAGATCATCGACGACACCGACACGAAGGCCTCGGTTCTGGACCTGGCCCTGGCCGGCTACGCGGTCGGCATGGACGCGGTCCGTGAGGCGAAGGGCATCCCGAACACGAACGGGGCTCAGACGTACGTCGCCGGGGTGCGTGCCCGGTTCGCCATGTACGAGGGCTACGGCGACGTGCCGAACGACTACGGCTCCAGCACCAGCACCCCGTCCGACTTCACGACCCCGTCCAACTCCCCGTCCGGTTCCTCGGGCGCGTCGTCCCCCAGCCCCACCGACACGTCCGACGACGACTCGGGCATCGCGCTGCCCGCCCCCGACGACACCACACGGCCCACCACGTGACCCACCGCAAGCCCGAGGAGGACAACCCGGCCATGAACCGCTTCGAGGTGTACATCACCGACCACGAACTCGCCGAGATCGACGGAGAGCCGGTGGTCGCGACGCCGGGAACGTTCGTGCAGGAGGCCGTACTGGACCGGCTCCACCGTTACGCCGAGGAGTACGGGGAGCCCGTGGAAGCGACGGTCGGCGACGGCCCCGGCACCACCCACTTCGTCCTCGAGGTCTCCCCGGACGGCTCCAGCAGGGTCCTGGACCCGGAGGACGAACAGGCCGTCGCGCCCACTTCAGCCACGGCGCCGACCGGTACGCCCACTTCCGCGCCCTCGCCGACTGGCGGTTCGGCAGATGTTTCGGCGGTGTCGGCTGGCGGTTCGGTGGACGTATCGGCCCTGCCGACTGCCGGTTCGGTGGAGGCACCGGCCCTGCCGACTGTCAGTTCGGTTGACGCACCGGCTCAGCCCTCCGTCGCTCTCACCGAGGCACCTGCTTCGCCGCCCCCTGCGACCACCGGACGGAGCGCCTCCGAGGCGGCGGCCCTGACGGAGCCTTCCGCTCCGACGGCAGCGCTCACCCCGGCAGACGCGTCCGCCGAACTCACGGCTCCCGTCACGGCGACCTCCGCTCAAGCACCTGCCCCGGCCGCCGCGCCTGAGACTCCGGCTGCCGTGTCTGAAGCTCCGGCTGCCTCGGCCGCCGAGCTCGCCGTGTCTGCGGCTCCCGCTGTCCTGGCCGCCGAGCTTGCCGCGCCTGCCCCGCCCGCAGCGCCTGAGGCTCCGGGCGCCCTGGCCGCCGCGCCCACCGCACCGGCCCCGTCTGTGCCTGCCTCGCCCGAGCCTCCCGCCGCCCCGCCCGCCGCGCCCGAGCCTCCCACCGCCGAGTCCGCCGCGCCTGAACCTCCCCCCGCCCGGCCTTCCGCTGTCGCGAAGACTCCCGCCCCGGCGACCCCCTCCGCCTCGCTCGACAACTCACCCCCCGCGACGACCTCTTCCCGCACCTCCCTCCCGGCCCCGGCCGCCGAGTTCGCCCCCGCCTACCCCGCCTCCGCTCTGGCCACCGCGATAGCCCGAGCCGCCGTCGCCGCGAGGGCGTCAGCTGACACCGCGACCACGCCCACCGTGACGGCCATGTCGGAAACCCCCCGAGAAGCAGCCCCGGCGCCAACCCGGACCCCCACCCCAACCCCCGCTCCGACCCTCACCCTCACGCTCCCCTCCCGCCGCCCCACCGCCTCCGCCCCCGCCTCCGACGACGAAAGCGCCAAGAACGGCACGAGCCCTACCCCCCGCCCCGCACTCCTCGACAGCCCACCCCCCGAACTCACCAACGAAATCCAACGCGTCAACGCCCTGGCCGCCGCAGGCGACTTGGACGAGGCCTACACCGCCGCCACCACCCTCCGCGTCCGCCTCAGCGACACCGTCGGTGACGGTCACCCCAACGCCCTGGAGGCCCGCGCCCTGGAGGCCTACATCGCGCACCTCCGCGGCGAGCACCGCGAGGCCGTCGTGCTCGCGCTCACCGTCGCCCGTATCCGCTGCAGCAGGGGAGACCGCCGCGCCCCCGCCGAGGTCGCCCGCGCGGCAGCCGCCTGGCAGCGGCTCGACGACGACCGCGCCGCCCTCACCCACGGCCGTGAACTCCTGCACATGTGGGACAGGTTGAGCCTCCGCGGCCCCCTCCCGGCCGGCCACCGCGAACTCGCCCAGCAGATCCGCGAGCACGTGGACGCCCTGGAGGCATACGTCTGACCTGCGCGTCAATCACATGTACACCTCATAAACATCCCCGTCGACGCCGTCGTACAACGAGCGTCAAACGAACGTGGAACGCCCCGCAGAAGACTCCGAGTACCAGGCGACACCGGCCCCCCACTCCCCGAAAGGGAGCCGCTCGCCCACAGGAGCAGGAGCGAACCATGAACGTGACGGTGATCGGATCCGCGACCGCGACCACCCCCGAGGAACGGGCCCTGCGCGCCCTGTACTTGGAGCACGGTCCGGCCCTCTACACGTACGTGCTGCGCATGCTCGGCGGCGACGCCCACCGCGCCGAGGACATCGTCCAGGAGACGCTGCTGCGCTGCTGGAACAAGCAGAACCTGGTCGACGACGAGGGCATGGCCGTACGCCCCTGGATGTTCCGGGTCGCGCGCAACCTCGTCATCGACAACCACCGCACCCGCAAGGCCCGCCCGTTGGAGATCAACGGCGACACCTGGCTCGACGACATCAGCGTCGAGGCCGACGACATCGAGCGGATGCTCTCCTCGGTCGTCGTGCAGGAGGCGCTGGAGGCGCTGACCCCGGCCCACCGCGACGTGCTGCGCGAGACGTTCCTCGCCGACCGCACCACCCAGCAGGCGGCCACCGCCCTCGGCGTGCCGCAGGGCACCGTCAAGTCCCGTGTGTACTACGCCCTTCGCTCCCTGCGCGCCGCGCTGGAGGACCAGGACCTCGCGGCCGCCTGATCAGTCCGTCCCTTCCCTTTCTACGGCGTCCAGTTCGCGCAGCGCCTCCCTCACCTCCACGGCCTCGCCGTGACCGATCTCCTCCAGCAGCGCGAGCGCCGAACCGAGCGCCATGCGCGCCGAGTTGAGATCGCCGGCCGCGCGATGGGAATCGCAGAGATGACGGCGGACGTCGGCCTCCAGATAGCGGTCCCCGATCCGGTGGAACAACTCCGCCGACACCTCGAAGCGTTCGACCGCGGCCGCGTACCGGCCCAGATGGTGCAGCGCGTACCCGAGCGTGTCCTGCGTGGAGGCCTCGCCGTACGGGTCGCCCATCTCCTCGTAGAGGGCGACCGCCTTCTCGCACTTGTCGAGCGCCGAGGCGTGCTCGCCGATCAGGATGTACGTCCAGGCGACCTGGTTGAGCACCCCGGCCTCGCCGTTGAGGTCGTGCTCGGCCCGGTACAGGTCGCGGGCCTCGGCGTAGTGGCCGAGGGCGGCCGGACGCCGGTCCGTCCGGTTGGCCAGATAGGCGAGGCCGCGATGCGCGCGCGCCTGTCCGGCCCGGTCACCGGCCTGCCGGAACAGCTCCAGCGAACGTTCGAGATGCCTCAACGACGGCTCGGCGTGGTGGAGTTGGGAGTGCGCCACCCCCAACCCGCAGAGCGAGTACGCCTGTCCGACGACGTCGCCGACCTTCTCGGCCGAGCGCAGCGCCGCGCCGTTCATCTCCACCAGGTCGTGCCAGTAGCCGAGTCGGTTGAAGTAGACGTCCAACGCGCAGACCGTACGCCAGGTGTGCTCGTCGAAGCCGTGCGCGGCGGCGTGCGCGACGGCCGCGCGCAGTACATACCGCTCCGCGCGAAGCCACGCGGTCGCGTCCGCGCGATCGTCGAACCGAAGCCGCGCCACATCCGTTGTGCCCGGTGGCAGAGCGATCAGCTCGCGGAACGGATCGAGTACGGAGGAGGCGTTGTGCGCGGTGCACAGGAAGTGGTCGTGCATCCTGACCAACGCCGCACGCCTGACGTCCGGTTCGTCCTCGCTCTCGGCGAGCTCACCGGCGTAGGCCCGCACGAGGTCGTGGAAGACGAACCGGCCGGGCCGGTGCTCGATGAGCAGACTCGCCCCGGTCAACTCGCCCAGCAGCGCCCGCACTCGGCGCCGCTCGACGCCGGCCAGCGCGGCGGCCGCCGCGACGGAGACGTCCGGACCGGGGTGCAGGGCCAAGTGCCGGAAGAGCGCGGCCGCTTCGGGCGACAGCGCGTGGTACGACCACGAGAACACCGTGCGTACGTCGAAACCGGCGTCGTCGCCGACGAACGCGTCCAGGCTGCCGTGGTCGTCGCGGAGCCCGGCCACGATGTCCGTGAGCCGGAACCCCGGATGGTGGGCGGCGCGCGCCGCCACGACGGACAGGGCCAGCGGCAGCCGGGCGCACAGCTCGATGATGGCGTCGGCCGCCTCCGGCTCGCGCGCGACCCGCTCCTCGCCGAGCCGCCGGGCGAGCAACTCCCGTCCGTCCTCGGCGCTCAGCAGTCCGAGCGTGAGCGGCCGTGCCCCGTGCCGGGCGACCAGTCCGCTGAGCCGGCTGCGGCTGGTGACGATCACGAGACAGCCGGGCGCGCTGGGCAGCAGGGGCTGCACCTGCTCGGAGTCCCGGGCGTTGTCGAGCACGATCAGCACCCGCCGGTCGGCGAGCACGCTCCGGTAGAGCGCGGCCCGCGCGTCCAGCCCCTCGGGCACGTCGTGCGGGGCGACACCGAGCGCCACGAGGAACGCCTCGACGGCCACGGCGGGATCCGTCCGCGAGCCGCCGGGGTCGTAACCGCGGAGGTTGACGTACAGACTGCCGTCGGGATACCGGTCGGCGATCCGGTGCGCGAAGTGCACGGCGAGCGTGGTCTTTCCGGCCCCGGCCATACCGTCGAGCACGGCGACGGGGGCGGCGGAGGACGCGGACGCGGTCGCCTCGTGCATACCCAACTGGGTCTCGGCACAGTCCAGTTCGTAACGCCGTCCGGTGAACAGGGCGAGATCGGCGGGCAGTTGCGAGGGCCTGGCCCGGGCGATCCCGGCGACGACGGCCGGGGGCAGCAGACCCGACACGGGTTGTGGACTTCCCGGAACACCTTCTGCGACGTCTGGGGGGTGTGACCCGGTGCCGCCCGGTGGTGAACCGGTGTCCTCTCCTACGACGTTGCCGTCGTCGCCCACGGAACTGCCGTTGTGGGCCGTCGAGTCGCTGCCGTGTCCCACCGCCGGGCCGGTCCTGCCGCCCCCGGTGTCCTCGACGACCGGTATCAGCGAGGGATCCCCGGCAAGGATCCGCCCCTGCAACTCCCGCAGGGCCGGACCCGGTTCGATCCCCAGCTCGTCGACGAGGGTGCGGCGGGTCCTGGCGTACGCCTCCAACGCGTCGGCCTGCCGCCCGCACCGGTACAGCGCGAGCAGCAGCAACTCGCTCACGGACTCCCGCAGCGGATGCGCGTCGCGCAAGGTCAGCAGTTCCGCTACGACGGCCTCGTGCCGCCCCAGCCCCAGCTCCACCCGGAGCCTCAACTCCAGTGCTCCAAGCCGTCGTTCGGCGAGATCGGCGCGCGCGGACTCGGCGTGCGGACCCGGAACCCCGGCGAGGGCGGGGCTCTCCCACACCCCGAGCGCCTGCCGCAGCAGCCGTAGGGCGAACTCCCCGTCCCCGGCGTCCAGTTGCCGTTTGGCACGGGCCACTGCGTCCTCGCACTCGACGAGATCGCTGGTGACGGCTTCCTTGCGCAGGGTGTAGCCGTCGCCCACGGAGACGAGCACCTCGGACGGCCGCCCGGGCGCCAGCACCTTCCGCAGCCGGGACACATAGGTCCGCACCATGGACACCGCCCCCGCCGGAGCCCGCTCCCCCCAGACCCCGTCCACCAGCTCCGCGATCCCGACGGCATGCCCCCGCCGCAGCACCAACATCGCCAGCACGGCCCGCTGTTGCGGCGACCCGAGCCCCAGCTCCACGTCCCCGCGCCACCCCCGCAGCGGCCCCAGCAGGGCGAACCGGAGTCCCTCTAATCCACTTTCCTCCACGCTCCGGACAGTAACCATCCGCACCCCACCGCCACCAATCCCCCCGTCCAAACCCGCCACAACAGGCACAAGGGCCCGATCCGCACCACCGATCAGACCCTTGACCTGCGCATACACCGTCGAGCCGAATTCTCGCACCACCGCCCCCGGACAGCCGAGAACCCGGGACACCCGCGCGAACGAGGGCACCCGGGTTCCGTACGGCGGGTGTCCGGCCGTAGAGCCGTCGGCTACTCCTGACCGGCCGTACGACGCTTGCGTACGGCGAAGAGCACGCCGGCGCCGAGAGCGACGGCCGCCAGAGCGCTGCCCGCGATGACGGGCGTACTGCTCGACGAACCGGTCGCCGCCAGGCCGCCGTTCGCCTTCGGCTGGTTCGCACCGGTGCTCGGGTCGCTGCCGGGGCTCGCCGTGCCGGTCGGCGAGGCGGAGGCGGAAGCGGCGTCGCTCGGCTCGGGACTGGCACCGCCCCCGGGCTGGGGTGTTGTGCCACTCGCCGGCAGAACCGCCGCGAAGGCGTCCGCGATCACCTTGTGCCCGGCGGCGTTCGGGTGGGGATCCTGCTTCGTGCAGGCCCAGGTCAGCTGGCAGATCTTGGCCACGTTCGTGGGCACTTCGCCGTAGCCCGGCACGTTGACGAGATGGTCGAAGTCGTCCGAGGAGAAGGCCCCGGCGACATCCGCCGCCTTGAAGCCGGTGGCGGCGTACACCTGGGAGATGGCCGAGTTCGCGGCCGAGACCAGGGAGGCCGACTCCTTGGCGCTCTTCTGCCCGGCGTCGCCGAGCAACCAGGCGGCCAGGACCGGGTTGTAGTAGGTAGCCCCCGCGAACTGCGTGCCCTTGCTCCCCGCCTTGCTCAACGCACCGGTGATCTGGCCGAGGTTGCTCGCGATGGACTGCCCGGCCTTGCTCAGACAGGCCGAGTCGATGGACCCGGTCGCGCTGACGCAGGCCCGTATGTCGTTGGCGCCGATGTCGATGGTGACGTAGGCGACCTTGCCGTTGTGCTCGGCCATGGCCTTCAGGGCGGCGTCCAGCTGCGAGGTGGCGCCGGGATAGTCGCACTTGCCGCCCTTGATCAGCGACTCGGTGGTCTCCCCGGTGCAGCCGAGCCGAATGTGTTCGAGCCCGGGCTCCCGCTGTTTGAGCTGCTTGTAGAGCTGGTCGGTGTAGGCGACGGACGTGTCCTTGTCGACGTCCGGCTGGTAGCCGGTGGCCAACGAGTCACCGAGCGAGATGTAGTACGTGGTCTCCGCACCGCCCGCCGACCCGGCGGCGACAGCCGAGCCGGGCACACCCAGCCCAACGGCCAACGCGGCAACAGCGATCCCGGGAACCACCTGAAGAACCCGCTGAATGCTACTCATCGCTACGTCTTGTCTCTCTTCGTTCACAGGGGGAGGAAGGCCGCCACACTAAAACGCCCCCTGCTGCCCCCGGCTTGCCACACGTTGCCCGTTTGTTGCCCCCCGGCCAGGACCGCGCGGACCGACAGCCGAAATCCCGAAGATCACATCCACCCGACATCCAGAACAGACCCACAACACAAATCAGGCCCGGTGCTGATCTCTCAGCACCGGGCCTGACCTGGTGTTTCACTGTCGGGGTGGCGGGATTTGAACCCACGACCTCTTCGTCCCGAACGAAGCGCGCTGCCAAGCTGCGCTACACCCCGATCGTCGCTGCTTGTCGCGGCGACGTCGTTTACTTTAGCCCACCGGTGGCCGGAGACGAAATCCGGTTTTGGGGCGGTGGCGGACGGGGTTCGGGCGGGCGTGGTCGAGGGCGATCAGGAGGATCGCCAGGGCGTAGAAGGAGAGGCCCAGGAGGAGGGCGTTGGCGAGGACCGCCCTGTAGCCGTGGGCGTCGACGTCCAGGAACGGGTAGAGGTAGCGGACCGGGTTGCCCGCCGGGATCAGCTCGCCCCGGGTGAAGGTGAAGGCCAGATACGCCAGGGGGTAGAGGAGCCAGCCCGCCGCCTGGCGCAGGTGCAGGCGGCCCGGAGGTGTGAGGAACAGCCAGTCCGCCACCGCCGCCGCGGGGACCGCCGTGTGCAGGAGCCATGAGGAGACGGCGTGCCAGCCCGTCGGGGAAGCGGCCGCGCCCGTCAGGGCGAAGGGGCTCGAACCGTTCGCCAGCAGGCCGTGGTACACCAGCGCCGTGATCGTCGAGTAGAGGACCACCGCGCCGGTCAGGGCCGACGGCAGGGGGCGCCTGGCCGTCCACGCCCGCTGCGCCGACGGCAGACAGACCAGGGCCAGCAGCACCGCACTCTGCGCCGAGAAGTGGCTCAGCGCGCGGACGGGGCTGCTCAGCAGCAGCTCCAGCGTCACGGCGGCCACCGCCAGCAGCGCCACCAGTACGCGGTAGGCGGCGGCCAGACGGTGTCGTACGGGAGTCACCACCGCGGTGGCGGGGACCGGGGACGGCAGCAGCGCGGGCATGCCCGGGATCGCGGGGAGATCCGGGATGTCCCTGGGTATGGGGGCGGTCATGCCCTCACGCTAAGCAGCACCCGCAAAAGGGGCGATACGGGCGGTCCGGGTGGGTTAACCCACACCCCGGCCCCCGAGGAAAATCCCCTACTCCCGCCCCACCAACGTCAACAACGTCACCTCCGGCGGACACGCGAACCGCACCGGCGTGTACCGGTTCGCCCCGCACCCCGCCGACACGTGGAGATACGACGTACGGCCCTCGGACGTGTGCGTCGACAGCCCCTTCACCCGGTCCGTGTCCAGGTCGCAGTTGGTGACGAAGGCGCCGTAGAAGGGGAGGCAGATCTGCCCGCCGTGGGTGTGGCCGGCCAGGATCAGGGGGTACGCGTCGGCCGCGAACGCGTCCAGGACGCGCAGGTACGGCGCGTGCACCACGCCCATCGAGAAGTCGGCCGCGCCGGACGGCCCGCCCGCCACCTCCGCGTACCGGTCCCGTTTGATGTGCGGGTCGTCCAGGCCCGTCAGCTCCACCGACACGCCCTCGACCTTCAGCACGCCCCGGGTGTTCGTGAGGTTCTGCCAGCCCGCCGCGTCGAAGCCGTCCCGCAGGTCCTCCCACGGGTTGTGGATGACGCTCACGGCGGGCGCGTTGCCGTTCAGGCCGTGGCGGCCCTGGGCCTTCTCGTACAAGTAGCGGGCCGGGTTGCGGAACTTGGGCCCGTAGTAGTCGTTCGAGCCGAAGACGTACGCCCCCGGGAACTCCATCAGCGGGCCCAGCGCGTCCAGGACCTCCGGCACGCCCTCCGGGTCCGACAGGTTGTCGCCCGTGTTGATCACGAAGTCCGGGCGCAGGCCCGCGAGCGAGCGCAGCCAGCGCTGCTTCTTGCGCTGGCCGCCGACCATGTGGATGTCGGAGACCTGGAGCACGCGCAGCGGGCGCATGCCGGCCGGCAGGACGGGGACCGTGACCCGTCGCAGCCGGAAGGAGCGGGCTTCGAAACCCGCCGAGTAGACGAGGCCGGCGGCGCCAACCGCCGCTGCCGCCAAGGGAACTCCGTATCGCGCGCGCATACCTCCATCGTGTCAGACCCCGAGGACATCCCTTGACCGCCCGCCGTCCGCACGGTAAATGGGCGGGCGCCCGGCGCACCGCACCTGCGACAATCGACCCCATGACCACGCTCAAGTCGAAGCTGCAGGAAGACCTCAACGCCGCGATCAAGGGGCGCGACGAGCTGCGCTCCTCGACGCTCCGGATGACGCTCGCCGCGATCACCAACGAGGAGGTCGCGGGCAAGCAGAAGCGCGAGCTCTCCGACGACGAGGTCCTCAAGGTGATCACCAAGGAGGCGAAGAAGCGCCGGGAGGCCGCCGAGGCCTTCACCCAGGGTGGTCGCGCCGAGTCCGCGGAGCGCGAGAAGGCGGAGGGCGCGGTGCTCGCCGAGTACCTGCCCAAGCAGCTCGGCGACGACGAGCTGAACGCCATCGTCGCCCAGGCCGTCGAGGAGGCGAAGGCGGCCGGCGCCGAGGGGCCGCGGGCCATGGGCGCCGTCATGAAGATCGTGAACCCCAAGGTCGCGGGCCTGGCCGAGGGCGGCCGCGTCGCCGCCGCGGTCAAGAAGCTCCTCGCGGGCTGACCCACACCGGGGACCGATAAGGAAAACGGCCCCTTGATCGTCGTAGAAAATCATCTTCTACGACGATCAAGGGGCCCTCTCACATGCCCGGCCCGGTGGGGTCAGCCGCGGCCTCCGCCGTTGCCGTTTCCGTTGCTCTGGCCCTGGATGAAGTTCTCCGGGAGGGAGAAGGTCGGGTCCGGGAAGGTGGTTCCGCCGTCGTCGCTGCCGCCGTCGTCGCCGCCGTTGCTGTTCCCGGCGTTGCTGTTGCCGTTGTCGTCGCCGTTGTCCCCGTCGTCGTTGCCGCCGTTGTCGTCGCCGTTGTTCTTCGGCGCGTCGGGGATGTTGATCTGGGGGAGCGAGTCGGAGGACCTGCCGTCCAGCGCGCCGGTCATCATGTCGCGCCAGATCGGGCCGGGGACGCCACCGCCGAACACCTTCTGCCACCACTGGCCGCCGATGGTGATGTTCTGCATGTTCCGCTTGTGCGCGGGGTCACCGACCCAGACCGCGCCGGCCATGTTCGAGGTGTAGCCCACGAACCAGGCGGCGAAGCGCTCGTCCGTCGTACCCGTCTTGCCGTAGCTGGCGCGGCCGCTGAGGCCCGCCTGGACGCCGGTGCCGTCCTCGACCACACCGCGCAGCAGGGTGTTGATGCTGTCCGCGGTGGTCTCCGACATCGCCCGGTGGCAGGTCGACTTCGGGACCTCCAGGGACTTCGTCTTCTCACCGACCCGCTGGGTGATCGACTCGATGGCGACCGGGGTGCAGTACATACCGCGGGAGGCGAAGGTCGCGTACGCGCTCGCCATCGTCAGCGGCGCGACCTCCTGGGTGCCGAGCGCGATCGACGGGGCCTGCGTGATCTTGTTGCCGTCGGCGCGGTGGACGCCCATCTTGCCGGCCATCTCGGTCACCGGGCAGATGCCGATCTGGCTGATCAGCGCGATGTAGTAGGTGTTGACCGACTTCGCGGTCGCCTCCTTCATCGAGTACGGGCCCACCTCGGAGGTGTTCTCGTTCTCGACCGGCACGCCCTTCTCGTTCCACACCTTGCCGTCGCAGGCCTGGACCGGGGAGGGGTAGTCCATCTTGTACGGCGAGGGGTAGACCTTCGACGCCGGCATACCGCCCTCGATGGCGGCCGCGGCCACGATCGGCTTGAACGTCGAACCGGGCTGGAAGCCCGCGCCGCCGCCCATGGACTGGTCGACCGAGTAGTTGATCGTGGTCTCGTTGTCCTTGTTGTTGATGCCGTACGGCCGCGACTGGCCCATCGCCAGGATCTTGCCGGTGCCGGGCTCGACGATGGTCGCGGCGGTGGCCACCGGGTCCTTCTGGTAGACGTGCTCCTTGATGGAGGCCTGCACCGACTCCTGGGACTGCGGGTCCAGCGTGGTCTTGATCGTCAGACCGCCCTGGTTCCAGATCTTGGCGCGGTCCTCCTTGGTCTTGCCGAAGACCGGGTCGGTCAGGAAGGTCTCGCGGACGTAGTCGCAGAAGAAGCCCGCGCCCTTGACCGCGGTGATGCAGCCGTTCTTGGGCTTGCTGACCTTCAGGCCCAGCGGGGTCTCCTTGGCCTTGTCGGCCTCCGCCTGGGAGATGTCGCCGACCTCGGCCATCCGCTGGAGCACGATGTTGCGGCGCTTGGTGGCCTCGGCCTCGTCGTTGACCGGGTCGTAGCGGCTCGGCGACTGGACGATGCCGGCGAGCAGCGCCGCCTGCTGGAGGTTGAGGTCCTTGGCGTGCTTGGAGAAGTAGCGCTGGGAGGCCGCCTCGACGCCGTACGCCTGCTGGCCGAAGAACGTGATGTTCAGGTAGTTCTCGAGGATCTTCTTCTTGCCGAGTTCCTCTTCGAGCTGGATCGCGTACTTCAGCTCGCGGATCTTGCGGCCGATGGTCTGCTGGGTGGCCTCGGCGACCTTCGTCGGGTCGTCACCGGCCTCCTCCACCGCGACGTTCTTCACCAGCTGCTGGGTGAGCGTGGAGGCGCCCTGGGAGACCTCGCCGCTCTGCGCGTTCTTGTTGAGCGCGCGCAGGACGCCCTTGAGGTCGATCGCGCCGTGCTGGTAGAAGCGCGAGTCCTCGATCGCGACGATCGCCTTCTGCATGTACGGCGAGACGTCCTTGAGGTCGACCACCGTGCGGTCGCGCGAGTACACGGTGGCGATGGTGCCGCCCGTGTTGTCGAGGATCGTGGTGCGCTGGCTCAGCGGTGGTGTCTTCAGGTTGGCCGGGAGTTCGTCGAAACTCTCCACCGACCCCTTGGCCGCGAGCCCCAGCGCGCCGGCCGCGGGCAGGGCGATGCCCGCCGTCACGGCTCCCGCGAGGACACTGACACCGAGGAACTTGGCGGCCTGCTGCGTGGGCGACAGACCACCGCCCGAGCGCTTCTTCGACATAGAGGGCAGCCTAATCCGTACTCCTGAGCGTTCAGAGCGCGCCCGGGTCACGGCACGGCGACAAGAAGTCAAGAGAACGGCATGGCGACAGGAGCGCCGGACCTTCTCATTCGCCGGACACGCGCGCAGGCGTTGGCCTAAGCTGCTCTCAACTGTCACAGCAGTAGGGCTACGTATCAATACGTCCGGCGACCCCGAATCGTTCCGGAGGTTCCCCAACTTTTTTGGTGGGGGCGTGTCCGAATCGGCCACCTGTGTCATCCGGTGCCCGTTGTGACGCAAGACAACTGTCCTGGTTTGCCGGGAAAGTCATGTATGTCGCAGGCTCACTCCCCCGGGTGATCTGCCGCTTACGCATAGTCCGTTCGGGCCATTCAAGATTGGGCCCGAAGGGGGTGTTGCGCTGTGCCCGCCTTCCGTAACGTCCTCAACTGGCGGCGGTGAATATGCCGCTGCCGCCGTGGGGGAGCCTCGATTCGGGAGAGGACGGCGCCGGTATGGGCTGGGTAACCGACTGGAGTGCGCAGGCGGCCTGCCGCACTACCGATCCGGATGAACTGTTCGTTCAAGGAGCAGCGCAGAACAGGGCGAAGGCAGTGTGCACCGGATGTCCGGTACGCACGGAGTGCCTCGCCGACGCGCTGGACAACCGCGTCGAGTTCGGCGTGTGGGGAGGCATGACGGAGCGCGAGCGCCGCGCACTGCTGCGCCGGCGGCCGACCGTCACTTCGTGGCGCCGGCTGCTGGAGACCGCGCGCACGGAGTACGAGAGGGGCGTCGGCATCCTGCCCCTTGAGGACGACGAGCTGTACGAGAACTTCGCGGCGGTGAGCTGAGGGCGAGTCCCTCAGTCCTGACCGGTGGGCACGGCGGATTCGGGCAGCTCCGGCCGCCCGGCCGCGAGCCGGTCTCCGATGTCGCGCAGACCCGCCAGGTCGTGTACGTCACCGGGGAGCGCGGCCACTTCGGCCACCGCCACCTCGGGGTGGAGCGCGGTGAAGCGGTCACGTGTGCGCTGCTCGCGGGAGAGCAGGTGCATACGGTCGGCGTGCAGCCTCAACAGGCCTGCGGTGAGTTGTTCGACGGTGCGGTCCGGGTCGACGGGGGAGTCGGACTCGGAGGCGGGATCACCGGGTGCGGGCTGGGATGCGGGCGGTTCTGAACTGCCGTACGTGTCGGGAGAGTTACGAAGTCCAGCTTTCCCGCCCTCCTGATCGACAATGCGGGGCTCTTCAAGATTTTCCGCGGCGGCGAGCGCCCGCTCGGCCGAGAGGCGGTCGGCGCCGCTGCCGTGGACACGGTTGAGCACCAGCCCGGCCAGCGGCATGTCCTCCGCGGCCAGCCGCTCCACGAAGTACGCGGCCTCCCGCAGCGCGTCCCGCTCCGGGGCCGCGACCACGAGGAACGCCGTACCGGGTGCCTGGAGCAGTTTGTACGTCGCGTCCGCGCGCGTGCGGAACCCGCCGAAGGTGGTGTCCATCGCCGACACGAAGGTCTGTACGTCCTTCAGCAGCTGGCCCCCCAGCAGCTTGCCCAGGGTGCCGGTCATCATCGACATCCCGACGTTCAGGAACTTCATCCCGGCCCGGCCGCCGAGCTTGGCCGGGGCGGTCAGCAGCCTGATCAGCCGGCCGTCGAGGAACGACCCCAGCCGCTTGGGCGCGTCCAGGAAGTCCAGCGCCGAGCGGGACGGGGGCGTGTCGACGACGATCAGGTCCCACTCGTCGCGCGCCCGCAGCTGGCCGAGCTTCTCCATCGCCATGTACTCCTGCGTGCCCGCGAAGCCCGCCGAGAGCGACTGGTAGAAGGGGTTGCCCAGGATCGCGGCGGCCCGCTCGGCGTCCGCGTGCGCCTCGACGATCTCGTCGAAGGTGCGCTTCATGTCGAGCATCATCGCGTGCAGCTCGCCGTCGCCCTCGACGTCCTTCACCCGGCGCGGGGTGTTGTCCAGCGAGTCGATGCCCATCGACTGGGCGAGCCTGCGGGCCGGGTCGATGGTGAGCACGACCACCTTGCGGCCGCGCTCGGCGGCGCGCAGTCCGAGGGCCGCGGCGGTCGTGGTCTTGCCGACCCCGCCCGAACCGCAGCACACCACGATGCGGGTGTCCGGGGCGTCGAGGAGGGGATCGATGTCGAGCACGGGGGCGGGGGTCAGGCCGTGGTGGCGGTTGGTCCGGTCGGTGTCCGGGCTCATGACATCCCCTGTTCCCGCAGCTCGGTGGCGAGTTCGTACAGGCCCGCCAGGTCCATGCCCTCGGCGAGCAGCGGCAGTTCGTGCAGCGGCAGGCCCAGCTCGCCGAGGACCGCGCGCTGGTCGTGCTCCAGCCGGTAGCGCTCGGCGTACTCCTCGGCCTGCCGGAGCAGCGGGTCCACCAGCTTCTCCGCGTTGCCGCCGCGGCGGGCGCCGCCGAGGCCGGCCGCGGAGAGTGACTTGGCCACGGCGGACCGCGGAGTGGTCCCTACGAGTTCCAGGTCGGCGCCGTCCAACACCTCCGGACGCACCATGTTCACCATGATCCGGCCCACCGGCAGCCGGGCCGCCCTGAGCTCGGCGATGCCGTCCACGGTCTCCTGGACGGGCATCTCCTCCAGCAGCGTCACCAGGTGCACGGCCGTCTGAGCGGACTTCAGGACGCGCATCACCGCCTGCGCCTGGTTGTGTATCGGGCCGATCTTGGCGAGCCCGGCGACCTCGTCGTTGACGTTCAGGAAGCGGGTGATACGGCCGGTGGGGGGCGCGTCCATCACGATGTGGTCGTACGCGAAGCGGCCCGCCTTGTCCTTGCGGCGCACCGCCTCGCACGCCTTGCCGGTCAGCAGGACGTCCCTGAGGCCCGGCGCGATGGTCGTCGCGAAGTCGATCGCGCCGAGCTTCTTCAGCGCTCTGCCGGCGCCGCCCAGCTTGTAGAACATCTGGAGGTAGTCCAGAAGGGCCAGTTCGGGGTCGATGGCCAGTGCGTACACCTCCCCGCCCCCCGGAGCGACGGCGATCTTCCGCTCCTCGTAGGGCAGCGCCTCCGTCTCGAAGAGCTGCGCGATTCCCTGGCGGCCCTCGACCTCGACGAGAAGCGTCCGCTTCCCCTCGGTGGCGAGGGCCAGCGCGAGGGCTGCGGCGACCGTGGTCTTTCCGGTCCCGCCCTTGCCGCTGACGACCTGGAGCCTGCTCACGTATTCGAGCGTAACCAGTCGGCGCGGAAGCTAAGCAGCAGGCTGTGGATAACGCGGGGGTGGGGTGTGGATGGGGCTGGGGTCGGGGGTGTGGGTCAGGGGCGGTGGCGGGCTGTGGGTGCGGGGCTGTTCGGGTTTTCGGAGGGGTTAAAGTCGGCCGCATGACCAAGAAGTTTGAATACGCGACCGTGCCGCTGCTCGTCCACGCCACGAAGCAGATCCTGGACACGTGGGGTGAGGACGGCTGGGAGCTCGTGCAGGTCGTGCCCGGGCCGAACAACCCCGAGCAGCTGGTGGCCTACCTCAAGCGGGAGAAGGCGTGAGCGGGGGTGTCGAGGCGCGGCTGGCGGAGCTGGGGCTGACGCTGCCGGCCGTCGTGCCGCCGCTGGCCGCGTATCAGCCGGCTGTGCGGTCGGGGGTGTACGTGTACACGTCCGGGCAGCTGCCGATGGTCGACGGGAAGCTGCCGGTGACCGGGAAGGTGGGGGGTGAGGTCACGCCGGAGGAGGCGAAGGAGCTCGCTCGGGTGTGTGCGTTGAATGCTCTGGCCGCGGTGAAGTCGGTGGCCGGGGACCTTGATCTGATCGTGCGTGTGGTGAAGGTCGTGGGGTTTGTGGCGTCGGCGTCTGATTTCACTGGGCAGCCGGGGGTTTTGAACGGGGCGAGTGAGTTGTTGGGCTCTGTGCTGGGGGACAAGGGGGTGCATGCGCGTAGTGCGGTGGGCGTTGCGGTGTTGCCGCTGGATGCGCCGGTTGAGGTTGAGGTGCAGGTGGAGTTGGTGGGTGGGGCGTAAGTCTGCGGGTTCGGTGGGGGCGGGCGTTTTGCGCAGTTCCCCGCGCCCCTGAAAGACGCGCCTACGGTTCGGTGGTGGGTCGGGGCCGGGGCGGGGGGTATCCGTCCTCGGTCCGGCGATTCTCTCTTTTACGGCTGTGCAGGGCAACGGACGCCGGCCGCTGCGGGCGGACACCC
>NZ_JBEYVC010000184.1:0-21100 GCF_040643855.1 Streptomyces sp. NPDC047072
GGCTGGCCGCGGAGGGCCAGACCGTGGCGGACATCGCGGACACGGTCCGGCTGTCGGTCGGCACGGTCCGCAACTACCTCGGCAACTGCCTCACGGTCCCGGCCCCGCGCGGCACCACGGGCACACCGAGGGCGTGGGCGTGCCGGAGCGTGACGGTCACGTCCTCGGTGCGCCGGGCATGCACCACCGCGAGGGGCTCGCCGGGCGGGCGGGTCCCCGAGCGGTCGGTGGCGTGCGCGGCCAGCACACCCGGGTCGGTGCTCAGCCGGTCCGGCGGCAGATCCCGGGCGAGCAGGCCCAGGAACCGCGCGGACACGGTCGTCTCCGGTGCCGCCGTCACGGGGTCAACGCCTTCGTGTCGATCGCGAGCAGCGAGACGTCCTCCTGGGGCGCGTGCACGGGCGCGCTCTGGATGTCCCGGAAGTGCCGCTCCAGCGGATTGCCCCGGGACAGCCCCGGATTCCCGAGCAGCCGCACGGCCGGCTCCACGGCCCGCACACCGTGCCGGTCCGCCAAAACCCTTGCGCCCAGAGCCTGTTCGGGGGTGTACGACGTGTCGCCCGCGTCGAGCCTCCCGGCCCCGCCGAACACCAGCTGCTCGGCGGCGGCCAGCAGCACCTCGATCTCCCCGGCCGCCCGGCGGAACCGCTCCGTACGGGCCACCGGGTGACCGAGGTTGGCGGGCACCCGGGTCTGCGCGAAATGATGGAAGGCGGCCTGCGCGGTCCGTGCGACCCCCAAGTACAGGGCGGCGAGCGGGAGATGGAGGGCGGCGCCCGCCCGGTTGTCCTGCTCGGCGGCCGGACCGTGCGGACCGATCCCGATGACGTGCTCGTAGGGCACCTCGACGTCCCGGAAGGTCACGTCGTGACTGCCGCTGGCCCGCAGCCCCAACTGGTCCCAGCGGCCGGTGATCTCGATGCCGGGCGAGCCGCCGGGCACCAGGAACGTGCCCACGCGCGGTTCGTCCTCGTCGGTGGTCGCCCACACCAGGAACCAGTCGAGCCCCTCGGCCCCCGTCACGAACCGCTTCGTGCCGCTGACCGCCCACCCGTCCGCCGTGCGCCGCGCCCGCGTCGCCGGCAGCCCGCCCCGCGCGGGGGAGCCCAACTCGGGCTCCACACGCGCATGGTTGAGCAGCACGGGCCGCTCGAATGACTCCTTGACCACCCGCGCGTACAACTCCTCGGGCCAGTGCGGCTGTACGGCCTGGCGGGCGTGGTTGGTGAGCGTCATCGCCGCGATCAGGGCGACGGACGGGTCGCCCTGGCCCAGGGTGTGCAGGATGCGGGCGCTCTCCTCGACTCCGGCGCCCTGACCGCCGTACCGCTTCCCGATGGTCGCGGTGAGCAGGCCCGCCTCGTGGGCGATGCGCAGGGACTCGGCGGGGAAGGCGGCCGATCGGTCGTAATGGGTGGCCAGTTCGGCGATCCGTGCGGTCACGACAGCGCCTTCTCCAAGTCGGCGTCGAGATCCGTGGACCAGAACGACGTCACGTCCAAGTGCTCCTTGAGTGGGCCGAGTTCGGTGAACACGTCCGCCACCTTCTGCTCCGGGCTCTTCAGGACGCTGTCCCGCGCCGACCAGAGGAAGTTGCCGGACAGGATGTCCTTTCCGTCGCCGACAGTCGTGGCGCCCTGCTGGTGCGCGGTGATGATCGAGGTGCCGTAGGAGGCGAAGGCGTCGATGCTGCCGCCGTTGGAACCCTTGGGGACGACGACCTCCTGGTTCAGGGTCGCGCCCTGCTGCACGGCGACCACCTTGAAGTTGGGGCTGCTGCCGTCGGCGGCGGCGAAGACCGGCGGGATCTCGCTGGAGGAAGCGAGGTCCAGGGCCCCGGCGCGGATCGCCTGGAGTTGCTGGTCACCGCCCTGGGGGACGGACGAGGACGACTCCGCCTGCGACTCGCTCCCGCAGGCCGCGGCGGACGAACGCGGGGTACGGCGCAACAACACGGACTCTCCATGGGAGTTCAGGCGGCGTGGGCGCCGGCGGCACGGTGGGCGAGTTCCTGCCGGACCAGCGGCAGGACGTGACGGGCGTAGTCGACGGCGTCGTTGAAGGGGTCGTAGCCGCGGATGGAGAGCAGGTCGCAGCCGATGTCGACGTAGTCGAGCAGGGCCCTCGCGACCGTCTCCGGAGAGCCGACCAGGGCGGTCGAGGCGCCGGCCGCGTTGGTGGCGACCGCCGGAGCGGTCCACAGGCAGCGGTCGTGGACCTCGCCGCGCTCGGCGATGTCGAGCAGCCGCTGTGAACCGACGTTGGCCGGGCGGCCGGAGGTGCGGTAGTGACGCAGTAGTTCAGTCCCGGCGGCCTGTTCCTTGAGGACGCCCAGCGTGCGGTGCGCCTTCTCCCAGGCCAGCTCGTCGGTGGGCGCGATGATCGGGCGGAACGACACCCAGATGCGCGGGTGAGGCCGTCCGGCGGCGTCGGCGACCGCGTTCACGGCGGCGATCTGCTCGGCCGTCTCCTTCAGCGGCTCGCCCCACAGGCCGAAGATGTCGCCCTGCTGCCCGCCGACCCGGTAGGCGTCCTGCGAGGACCCGCCGACCGAGACCGGGATCAGCCCGTTGTAGGGCTTCACGTCGGAGGCGTACCCCTCGAACCTGAAGTACTTCCCCTCGTGGGAGAGCGGCCCGTCGGCCTGCCAGACCTTGCGGAGGATCTGGATGTACTCGTCCGAACGCTCGTACCGCTCCGCCTTGCCCAGGTAGTCGCCCTCCCGGCGCTGCTCCTCGTCACTGCCCCCGGAGATGATGTGCAGCGACAGCCGCCCCTTGCTGATCCGGTCGAGGGTGGCGAGCGCGCGGGCCGCGTGCGTCGGGAAGATCACGCCGGGCCGGTGGGCGAGGATCGGGCGGATCCGCTCGGTGTGGGTGGCGACGAACTGAGCGACCTGGAAGGCGTCCGGGGACGCCGAGTGGTAGGCGACAAGGGTGTGGTCGAAGCCGCCGTCGTCCAGGGTCCGGGCGTACTTGCGCAGGAAGTCCGGGTCGAATCCGGTACGGCTGCTGGAGGCCGGGTTGTTCGACCCGGAGTCGGTGTGGACGGCGCTGATGAACTCGACAGGCATGAGGGCTCCTAGTGCAGAAGGGTGGTGTCCGCCGACTTCGCGACATCGACGTTCGGTTCCAGGACCCCGATGCCGTTCATGAGGTCGGCCACGTCCTGGACGGTCCTGTTCACGCCGTCGTCGACCGGAAGGACCTCGCCGTACGCCGCCGAGGCCAGCGTCCTCGCCACCGAGGCGTCGGCGCCGTTGCGCTCCTGGATGGCCTTCGCGTAGGCGTCCTGGTGCGTGCTGGTCCACTTCAGGGCCGTGCCGAGGCGCCCCAGGAAGTCCGACAGCGCGGCCTTCTTCGCCGGGTCGGCGAGCGCCTTGTCGGAGGCGTTGACGAAGCCGTATCCGCTGACCCGGCCGTCCGCGCCGTCGACGAGCAGCTTGCCGCCCTGCTCCAGGCCCACGGCCTGGTAGACGCCGAAGGTCGCCCAGATCCTGACCTTCCCGGAGGCGAACGCGGCCTGCGCGTCGGTGGGCAGCAGGTACTGCACCTTGACGTCCTTGTAGTTCAGACCGTTCTGCTGAAGGACGTTGGCCAGCAGATACTCCGCGATGCTCCCCTTGGCCGAGGACACCACGACCTTCTGGCCCTTGAGATCCTTGACGCTGTCGATGCCGGAGTCCTTGCGGACGACGATCCCGACGTGCGTGCCGTCGTTCTTCAGCGCGGCCACGTTCTTGATCTTCACCCCGCCGCTCAGCGCCTGGAGGGCGGGCAGGTCCGCCGAGTAACCGGTGTCGGCGGCACCGGCCTGCACGGCCTGGTAGAGCGGCGCCGCGCCCTCGAACTCGGCCCACTTCACCTTGTACTTGGCGCCCTTGAGCGCGTCCGAGGCGGCGAAGATCGTCTGGAGCGTCTTGGCCTGGTCGCCGATGGTCAGGGTGGCCGTGTTCGAGGAGGACGCCTCGGCCGAGGAGTCGGCGCCGCAGGCGGTCAGCGCCAGCAGGGCGGTCAGGCTCAGGGCGGCGGCGGCGATTCTGCGGGGCTTCATGGCCAGGGGGCTCACGACGGGGTTCCTTCCAAAGTACGGGTCACGCCCAGCCAGTTCAGGAGGCGGGCGCGCAGGGTCACGAACTCGGGGGCGGTCAGGTCACGCGGACGCGGCAGGTCGACGGTCAGCTCGTGGGCGATCCGGCCCTCGTCCATCACCAGCACCCGGTCGGCGAGCAGCAGAGCCTCCTCCACGTCATGGGTGACCAGGAGGACCGCGCAGCCGTGCCGCTGCCACAGCTCGGCCACCAGCTGCTGCACCCGGCCCCGGGTGAGGGCGTCGAGCGCACCGAACGGCTCGTCCAGGAGCAGCAGTTCGGGCTCCCGGACCAGGGCCCGGGCCAGCGAGACACGCTGGGCCTGGCCTCCGGAGAGCGTCTTGGGCCAGACGGTCGCGCGATCCGCGATGCCGACCTCGTCCAGGGCCTTGGCGGCGAGCGCCCGGTCGGGGCGTCCCGGCAGTCCGAGGACCACGTTGCGCCACACCTTCAACCAGGGCAGCAGCCGCGGCGATTGGAAGGCCGCACTGCGCCGGGCCGGTACGGTCACCTCGCCGCCGATCTCCTCGTCGAGCCCGGCGAGGATCCTCAGCAGCGTCGACTTGCCGCAGCCGCTGTGCCCGAGCAGGGCCACGAACTCGCCCTCGCGGATGTCGAGATCGAGCTCGTGCAGGACGGTGTGACCGTCGAAGGCCCGCGAAAGCCCCCGTATCTCCACGCTGTTGGCCATCTCTACGCCTCGCCCTCGAAGTTGGCCCGCCAGGTCAGCAGGCGGCGGGACAGGATCCGTACGGCGAAGTCGCAGGCGAGGCCCAGCAGGGCGTACACGACGAGGCAGAGCACGATGACGTCCGTACGGAAGTACTGCTGGGCGTTGCTCATCAGATAGCCGAGCCCCGCGTCCGCGTTGATCTGCTCGGCGAAGACCAGCGCCAGCCAGGCGGTGGACAGCGCGTACCGGAGCCCCACGAGGGCGCCGGGCAGCGCGCTCGGCAGGATCACGTAGGTGATCAGACCCAGTCGGCCGAGCCCCATCATCCGTGCCGCCTCGACGAGTTGGGCGTCGGTGGAGCGGATGCCGCCGTAGATGTTGAAGTACAGCGGGTAGGTCACGCCGAGCGCGACCAGGGCGATCTTCGGGGTCTCCTCGATGCCGAACCAGACGATGAACAGCGGGATCAGGCCCACCCAGGGGATCGCCCGGAACATGCCCATCGAGGAGTCGATGACGTCCTCACCGAGCCGGAAGAGCCCGGCCAGCAGGGAGAGGACCAGCGCGATCGTCGCTCCGATGAGAAAGCCGGTGGCGGCCCGGCGGCCCGACGCGGCGATGGCGCTGGGGAGTTCGCCGTTCTTGGTGAGCTCGACGGCCTGCTTGAGCACGTCCACGGGGGAGGCGAGCACCGACTCCGGCAGGACGCCGGTGGCCGAGGTCAGGAACCACAGGAGGACGAGACCCACGGGCCCGGCGGACCTGCGCACGGAGCGCGGAACCGTGAAACGGCGGCGGGTCTTCGCGGCGCCCCGGATGGTGACCCGGGTGGGCGGCTTCAGCGCGGCGGGCAACTCCAGCGAAGTCATGGGTTGCCCCCTGTCGCGGCCGGGCGGTCAGGATCGGCCGACCAGGCGGACCATGAGCCGGGGAAGAGAACGGCCTCGAACCCGGCGATCTCCAGCGCGGCGATCTGATGGGCCGCTGTGACGCCCGATCCGCAGTACACGCCGATGCGTCCGGCGCCGGACGCGCCCCGCTCCTCGAACCGCTTGCGCAGCTCCTCGGGCGGCAGAAAGGTCCCGTCCGCGGCGAGGTTCTCCCCGGTCGGCGCGGAGACCGCGCCCGGGATGTGCCCCGCGCGCGGATCGACCGGTTCGACCTCGCCGCGGTAGCGCTCACCGGCCCGTGCGTCCAACAGCAGCCCGGAGGAGGCGAGTTCGGCGGCTCCGTCGGCGTCGGTGACGGGCAGGGCGCCGGCCCGCAGGCCGACGTCGCCCGGAGTCGGCCCGACCGGTTCTCCCGACTCCAGCGGCAGCCCGGCCGCGCGCCAGGCGCCGAGCGCCCCGTCGAGGAGCGTCACCCGGTCGAGTCCCGCGTAGCGCAGGAGCCACCAGGCGCGGGCGGCCGCCGTGTTGCCCAAGTCGTCGTAGACCACGACGTGTTGGTCGTCGCGGAGCCCCCATGCACGCGCGGCCGTCTGGAGGTCGGCGATCGCGGGCAGCGGATGTCGGCCGCCCTCCCGACTGGGAGGCGCCGCCAACTCGGTGTCCAGGTCGACGTACACCGCACCCGGGATGTGCCCCTCGACGTAGTGGGCACGGCCGTGCGGATCCCCGAGCGCCCAGCGGACGTCGAGCAGGGCCGGGGGAGAGTCGGAGGCGAGCAGCTCGCGCAGCTCGGCGACGGTGGTGGTGACGGTCATGCCGGCTCCTCCGCGATAGGTGTCAGCTCGGGGGACAGGCGCAGACGCTCCAGGAAGAGCACGATCGTGGCGGCGACCGTGCGGTGCAGGGCGTCGTTGAGGACGTCGTGCCGACCGCCGTTGAGGACGACCGTGCGGGCACCCGCGTAGGCGTCGAGGGCCCTGTCGAGGGGGCTGATGGTGTCGTCCCTGCCGTGCAGGGCGAGGACGGGGACGGTGACGCGGTCGAGACGGAGTTCGGGCAGGTCGGCGGGGGTGTCGAAGAGGACGCCGCGCCGGAAGTCCGGGTCGTTGGTGAGACGCCCCTGGTGGGTCGGGCAGGCGGTACGCGCCGTGACCTCGACCTCCCAATCGACGTCGGCCTCGGCTTCCTCACCGATTGCGAGCCGGGCCTCCCCGCCGGTCGAGAGCTGGGCTTTCCCGCCGATTCCGACCGGGCTCTCCCCGCCGATCGCGACCGGGCTCTCCCCGCCGGTTCCGGCCGCGTCTTCCCGGCCTCCCGGCGCCCCGTCAGCCGTCGGCAGCCCCGCCAGGATCACCGCGTCGACCCCCGCCGTCCCCTCGGCGGCCAGCGCGGCCGCGTACCGGGCGCCGGTGTCCGAGCCGACCAGCACCTTGGGGCCGGGCAGCGAATCGTCGGCGAGCAGCTTGGCCGCCTCGTCGAGCACGGACGGATCGGCGGACGGGTCGCCGAGGGCGCGCACCCGGTAGGCGTCGAAGGCGAGCCGGCGGCCGAACCGCTCGTACACACCGCCGTGTTCGCCCCGCCCGGCCAGCACGATCAACGTGCCGCGCGCGGCGAGACCTTCGGGTTCGTCCCAGGAGAAGAAAGAGGACATGAGGGGGCAACTCCCGTATGAGGGAAGGGAAAAGGGCAGGCGAAAGGGACTGTCACGTGTCAGTGTGAGGACTGCGTGATCAGCTCGAAGGTCGGCGCGGGGCCGAAGGGGAGATCAGCGACAACGCGCGCTGCACGCCACGCCGAAGTCGATGACTCGGCGCTGCGTCAGAAGGGCAGCGGAAGCGGTCGCGTGCAACATGCCCTCATCATGACCGGCCGCCCCGGACGGCGTCCAACGACGATTCCGCATCGAAACCGATCAGGGATCGCGATCGATCGGCTCCAGCGACTAGGGTCGCCGCATGCCCCAACCCGTGCTGGACATCGTGGCCCTCCGCAGCCTGACCGCGATAGCCGACTGCGGCGGCTTCCACCGCGCCGCCCAGGCGCTGGCCCTGAGCCAGTCCGCGGTCAGCCAGCACGTCCGCAAGCTGGAGAAGCTGCTGGGCCGGCCGGTCGTGGAGCGCGAGGGGCGCGGCACCCGCTTCACCCCGGAGGGGCGGCTGCTGCTCGAACAGGCCCGCAGGATCCTCGCCGTCCACGACGAAGCCGTACGCACGCTCCTGGACGCCGACGGGGACACCGTCACCATCGGCTCCACCGAGCACGCGGCCGACCAGTTCCTGCCCCGGCTGACCGCCGCCGTCCAGGAGGTGCGCCCCGGGTGCCGGGTCCGGTTCCGCATCGACCGCTCGGCACGGCTCGTGGAGGCCGTGGAGCGCGGCAGCGTGGATGTCGCGGTGTACGTCACGGAGGCGGCCGCCACCGAGGGCACCCCGGTCGGCGGCCTCCCGCTCACCTGGCACGCCGTCCCCGGCTGGGAGCCGCCGACCGCGCCCGCCCCGGTGCCGCTGGTCGCCATCGAGGACCCGTGCGCGATCCGCCGCCGGGCCATCGCCACCCTGGCCGCGCGCGGGGTGCCCGCCACGGTCGTCGGGGACGCCGGCTACCTCGCGGGCGTCCTGGACATCGCCCGCACCGGCCAGGGCGTGGCGCTCCTGGCCGCCGTAGGCCCCGCCCCGGACGGATTGACCCCGTACAAGGGCCTCCCCGAGGTCACCCCGATCCCGATGAGTGCCCTGTCCCGCCCGGGAGCCGACCCGGCGACGGTCGAGGCCGCCTTCGCCGCCGTACGGGATCTGCTGCACCGCCCCTAGGTGTGGAGATCGGGTGCGTGCTGTCCGCCTGGCCGGCGTCTCCCGATAGGTTCGCGGAGTCGTTTGGAGTTCTGTGAGTTTCGGCCGCCGCCCCCGGCGCTCGGTCGTGAAGGGATCCGTACGTGACTGATCCGGTCTTCGTCGTCCATGGTGTCGCCAACCGGGACCCCGACGGCTTCACGGCCGCCGTCAAGGCTCTGGAGGCCGCGACGGGCGTTCCCATGGAGCCGGTCTACTGGGGCGATCTCGGCGCCGAGGACCGGTACTTGACCGCGGCGCTCCCCGAACGCGCGTCGGCGCCCGCCCCCGCGGACGACCTGCGCGACACCGGCCCACTCGCGCCCCTCCCGGAGTTCCTCCTCGACGAACAGCTGTACCTCGCCGACCAGTTGGCCCTGGTCGAGGCAGCCCTCCGCGCGGAACTGGCAGAGGACACCGGCCTGTTGCGCGACGGCTCGGGCAGCCCCGCCCCCGAGGAGATCCTGGACTGTCTCGCCGAGGAGTGGCCCGAGACCCGCTGGCTCAGCCGCACCGACGACCCCGCCCTCCTCGCGGAGACCGGCCGCGCACTGGCCCGCTCGGTGCTGGACACGCGCGTCGACTCCTACGACGTCCACGGCCACGACGGTCTGCGCGGCGGCGAACCCGGAAGCCCGTACGGCGGCGCGCCCGGCACCCTGCGCGACTCGGTCCGACGGCGGCTGCGTGACCTCGACCGGGTCGCCGGCGCGGCCATCGGCATGGTCGCCGGGCGGGTCAACCAGTCCCTGCGGACCCGCTTCGGCCCCGGCACCGCCCGCTTCCTCGGCGACGTGCTGGTCTACCAACGGCACCGGGACGCCGTCCACGCCCGGATCCGGCAGCGGATCGACGTCGTCGACCCGGAGTTGGGGCAAGGCCCGGACCGTCCGGTGCGGGTCGTGGCGCACAGTCTCGGGGGTGTCATCGCGGTGGACATGGCCACGGCCCACGAACCCCTGTGGACCGAACGGCTGGTCACCTTCGGCTCCCAGGCCGCCTTCTTCCACGTCTGCGACCCGCGCGGCGGCCAACTCCCGCCCTACGGCGGTCAGGAGCCGGTCCCCCTGCCCGAATCGCTCGGCCACTGGACCAACCTCTGGGAGCCGCTCGACCCGCTGGCCTTCGTGGCCTCCCGGGTCTTCCGCCTGTACGACGGCGGCAGCCCGGTCGACCGGCCCGTCCCGCACGCCGCCCGCATCGGCCTGTGGACCCACTCCGCCTACTGGGACCTCCCGGACGTCGCCGCCGCGATCACCGAGGCCATGGCCGGCCCGGGGTGAGCGCGGGGCGGCCTACGCGTCGAGCATCCGCTCCAGTACCTCGCGCTGGAGCGGGAGCACCTCGGCGTACAGGTCCCGGCCCTTCTGGGTGAGGGCCACCCAGACGCCCCGCCGGTCCTCCACACAGACGGAACGCTCCACCAGACCGTCCTTTTCCAGCCGACCGATCAGCCGGGACAGCGCGCTCTGGCTCAGATGGACCCGTCCCACGAGGTTCTGGACCCGGCACTGGTCGCCCTCCCGGGGCGACTCGGTGGCGAGGATGTCCAGCACCTCGAAGTCGCTCGCGCCCAGGCCGTGCGGGTGCAGCACACGGTCGATCTCGCACATCGTGCGCGCGTGCACGGACAGGATGTCCCGCCAGCGCTCCTCGAGGCCGGCCTTCGCTGTCTTCACCGCCATACCTGCACGGTAACACCGATCCGGCCAGTCATTGACTGTGCAACTAGTGCGCGTGCAAGAAGTGCGGCAAGAAGTGCGGTCAGCCCGTCGGGTCCTGGAGCAGCCCGATGAGGTTGCCGTCCGCGTCCTTCAGGGACGCGACGAGCCGCCCCGCGCCCACGTCCCGGATGTCCTGCAGCGGCTGCGCCCCGGCGGCCAGCAGCGCGGCGTGCGTCGCCTTGATGTCGCTCACGTGCCAGAAGGGGACCGGCCCGGTCAGGCCCTCGGCGTGCCCGTTGGGGTTCAGACCGACGTCCTGGCCCGCGTCCTTGAAGCCGACGTAGTACGGCTCGTCGACATACGGCTCGGTGCCCAGCAGTGCGCTGAACAGGGCCTTCGCGGCGGCGAGGTCCTTGACGGGGTAGATGATCGTGTTGAGTCCGGCAGTCATGTCGTGCTCCTCCGTGAGATGTCCGCGCCGTTCCGCGTCGGTGATCTCACGCTAAGCCGGGCAGGCGCTCCACCGCTTCTCCGATCCTGACCGCTCAGGGCATGCCCGAGCCCTACGTCGACTCCCGCCGCACCAGCTCCGTCGGCAGTATCACCGCCGCCGGGTCCTCGCCCCCCAGCTGGGCGAGCAGCAGCCGGACCATCTCGGCGCTGATCCGGTCGTAGGGCTGGCGGATCGTGGTGAGGGGAGGGGTGGCCTCCGTCGCCGCGATGGAGTCGTCGAAGCCGCCCACGGAGACGTCCTCGGGGACCCGACGGCCGGCCCGGCGCAGTGCGGTGAGGGCGCCCAGGGCCATGAGGTCGGAGGCGACGAACACGGCGTCCAGGTCGGGGGCCCGCTCCAGCAGCAGCTCGGCGGCCGCCTCGCCGCTGCCCCGGCTGTAGTCGCCGTAGGCGACGAGCTGGTCGTCGACCTCCACGCCCGCCTCGCCGAGCACCTCCTTGTAGCCGGCGAGCCGGTCGACACCGCCCGGCGAGTCCGGCGGACCGGTGACGATGCCGATGCGGCGGCGGCCCCGCGACAACAGGTGCCGCACCATGTCACGGGCGCCGTCCCGGTCGTCCGCGGCCACGTAACTCACCTTCGAGCCGTGCCGCATGGGCTTGCCGCACTGCACGACGGGCACGCCCGCCTTGTGCAGCTCCTCGGCCACGGGGTCGGCGGAGTGGCTGGTCACCAGCAGCACGCCGTCCAGGTGTCCCGCCGTGATGAACCGTTTGATGCGGCGCCGCTCGTCGTCGGTCCCGGCCAGCATCAGCAGCAGCGGGATGTCGTGCGCGGCCAGCGCCTGGGTGCAGCCGCGCAGCAGGACGTTGAAGTTCGGGTCCTCGAAGAACCGCTCCTGGGGCTCCGTGAGCAGGAAGCCGACCGAGTCGGAGCGTCCGGTGATCAGCGAGCGGGCGTGCCGGTTGACGACGTAACCGGTCTTGCGGATGGCGGCGTTGACGGCCTCCTGCGCGGCCGGAGAGACGTAATGCCCGCCGTTGAGCACCCGCGAGACCGTGCCGCGCGAGACCCCTGCCTCGCGGGCGACGTCGTGGATCGTCGGCGCCCTGCGCCGGCCCCCCGCACTGTTCATGGTCAAGACTCTAAGGCCCAGCACGGCCCTGAGTACGGCCATGAGCGCGACCATGCTGTGATCGTGCACAGTAATCGCTGAGGTCAAGCACTTGGCAAGCCTCGCTCTCATGCGGTTATCTAGGGCCGCACACCTCTGGAGCCGTGTGTGCACGTTCCCAACCACTCGAAACGGGAGAGACCATGCCGGAGACCACCCCCAGGGGCCTCACCAGGCTTGCCTTCGGCGGGGACTACAACCCGGAGCAGTGGCCCGAGAGCGTCTGGGACGAGGACGTCCGGCTGATGCGCGAGGCCAGGGTGACCATGGTCAGCGTAGGGATCTTCTCCTGGGCGCTGCTGGAGCCGGAACCCGGTGTGTACGACTTCGGCTGGCTGGACCGGATCATCGGCCTCCTGCACGAGAACGGCGTCCGTGTCGACCTCGGCACCCCCACCGTCGTCCCGCCCGCCTGGTTCTACCGCGCGAACCCCGACGCCCTCCCGGTGACGGCCGACGGCACCCGCCTCGCGTTCGGCTCGCGCGGCGCCATCTGCCACAGCAACGGCGCCTACCGCGCGGCCGCCGCGGCCATCACCACCCAGCTCGCCGAGCGCTACGCCGACCACCCGGCCCTCGCGATGTGGCACGTCCACAACGAGTACGGCGTCCCCGTCTCCGCCTGCTACTGCGACTCCTGCGCCGCCCACTTCCGCCGCTGGCTGCAGACGACGTACGGCGGTGTCGAGGGCGTCAACGAGGCCTGGGGCACCGCGTTCTGGGGCCAGCACTACACGAGCCTGGAGCAGATCGACCCGCCGCGCACCGCGGCCACCGTCGGCAACCCGGGGCAGGCGCTGGACTACAAGCGGTTCGCCGACGCCACCATGCGCGAGAACTTCGTCATGGAGCGGGACATCCTGCACCGCCTCTCGCCGGGCGTCCCGGTGACGACCAACTTCATGACCGCGCTCAGCCAGTGCGACTCCGTCGACTACTGGGCCTGGGGCCGCGAGGTCGACATCGTCACCAACGACCACTACCTGATCACCGACGGCCGCCGCACCCACGTCAACCTCGCGATGGCCGCCGACCTCACCCGCTCCGTCGCCGGGGGCGCGCCCTGGATCCTGCTGGAGCACTCCACCTCGGGCGTCAACTGGCAGGACCGCAACCCCTCCAAGGCGCCCGGCCAGATGGCCCGCAACTCCCTCGGGCACGTGGCCCGCGGCTCCGAGGGCGCCATGTTCTTCCAGTGGCGCCAGTCCCGGCGCGGCGCCGAGAAGTTCCACTCGGCGATGGTCCCGCACGGCGGCACCGACACGCGCGTGTGGCGCGAGGTCGTCGAACTGGGCGCCGCCCTCGACTCGTTGAGCACGATCCGCGGCACGCGCACACAGGCCGACGCGGCCGTCCTGTGGGACTGGCACTCCTGGTGGGCCCAGACCCTCGACTGGCGGCCCAGTGTCGACCACGACGCCCGCGAGCGCGCCGACGCCTTCTACGAGGCCCTCTACGACCGCCACCTCACGGTCGACTTCGCCCACCCGGAAGCCGACCTGTCGGCCTATCCCCTGGTCGTCGTACCGGCGTCGTACCTGATGACGGAGGCGGCGGGGAACAACCTCAAGGAGTACGTCGAGAACGGCGGCACGCTCGTCGTGTCGTACTTCTCCGGCATCGTCGACGAGCACGACGCCGTGCACGAGGGCGCCTACCCGGGCGTGCTGCGCGACGTCCTCGGCCTCACCGTCGAGGAGTTCTCGCCGCTGCTGCCGGACCAGTTGGTGCGGGTCACGGGCCCCGACGGCTCGGAACTCACCGGTGACGTCTGGAGCGAGTTCGTGGTGCCGCGCGGCGCCGAGACCGTGTGGACGTACGCCGACGGCCTGGCCGCCGGCCACCCCGCCGTCACCCGGCACCGCCTCGGTGAGGGCACCGCCTGGTACGTCTCCACCCGCCTGGCCGCCCAGGGCCTGGACGCCCTGCTCGGCTGGGCCGCCGAGGACGCCCGGCTCGCCCCGCGCGCCGAACTGCCCCACGACGTCGAGGTGGTCCGCCGCTCCGGCGAGTCCGGCACCTACGTCTTCGTCGTCAACCACACCGCGGCGGAGGCCAAGGTGCCCCTGGACGCTCACGGCACCGAGCTGCTGACCGGCGAGCGGGCCGCGGACCACCTCGTGGTCCCCACGGGCGCTGTCCGCGTCGTACGCCTCGACGGCTGAACCGACTCCCCTCCGCCCGCGAGACCACGAGCCGCGGGCGGAGGGGCCTCAGTACCGGTCCCGGAATCGGTTCGGTGCACCGGGGCGGACGAGTTCGCCGTCGGACAAGGTTGCCGAGCACCGGACAGGGCGGCTTCGACTGCGGGACAGTGGGCACACGCCGTACGAGAAGGGCCGGCAGAGAGGCAGGGTGCTCATGGACCGTCCCACCGCGCTCGTTCCGCGCCACTACGTCGCGATCGGCGGCCACGGCCCCGAGGACGTCGTCGCCGACCCCCGCGGCCGGATCCTGACCGGCGTCTCGGACGGCCGCATCCTGCGCGTGGACGGACTGACCGAGCCCCTCGACGCCCGGGTCGAGACACTCACCGACACCGGCGGCAGGCCGCTCGGCCTCGAACTCCTCCCGGACGGCGACCTGTTGGTGTGCGACGCCGAACGCGGACTGCTCCGCGTCGACCTCGCCGACGGCGGTGTACGCGTCGTCGCCGACGAGGTCGCGGGTGAGCGGCTGCGGTTCTGCAGCAATATCGTCGCCCTGACCGACGGCAGCGTGTACTTCACCGTCTCCAGCCGCCGTTACCCGCTGGAGCAGTGGATCGGCGACATCGTCGAACACACCGGAACCGGTCGCCTGCTGCGCCTCGCCCCCGGCGACGACACCCCCGAAGTCCTGTTGGAGGGGCTCCAGTTCGCCAACGGTCTGGCCCCGAGCGCCGACGAGTCCTTCCTCGTCGTCGCCGAGACCGGCGCCCGCCGGCTCACCCGCTACTGGCTCGACGGCCCGTCCGCCGGCCGCTCCGAGCCGCTCGCCGACGACCTGCCCGGCATGCCCGACAACATCTGGCGCGGCGGACCCGACGGACCGATCTGGGTCTCCCTCGCCGGCCCCCGCATCCCCCCGCTCGACCTGCTGCACCGAGCCGCCCCGCCGGTCCGCAGGACCGCCGCCCGGATCGCCGTACACGCCCCCTACCGCCCGACCGGCGGCATCGGTGTCCTCGCGGTCGACGACGAGGGGCAGGTCGTCCACCACCTCAGCCGCGGCCACTCCCGCTACCGCATGGTCACCAGCGTCTGCGAGGCCTCCGGACACCTCGTCCTCGGCAGCCTCTGGGAGCGCGGCATCGCGCTGTGTGAGCCGCCCGCCGTGAAGTGACCCCGGTCCGGCACCGGAGTTACCCTGGTCACCGGTCGCGATCACCCTCGCGGCGCGGCGGTGGGGCCCGCCGTACCCGAACCGCGGCGAAGGCGCCGCCAACGGTCCCTACTTGCGATGGAGCGCGCCCGCATGCCCGGGCCCCGGCGAGTAGGAGAGACACGACCATGACAGCCCAGGAGAGCCTCCGCGCCCCCGTCAGACCTCCACGGCAGTCGCTCTGGCGAGGTCAGGGAGCGGTCGTCGCCGTGGTCGCGCTCGGCGGCGCCCTCGGCGCCACGGCCCGCTACGCCCTCGCTCTCCACTGGCCCGCGCACCCCGGCGGCTTCCCCTGGGCGACCTTCTGGACCAACGTCGTCGGCTGTGCCGTCATCGGCGTCTTCATGGTCGTCATCACCGACGTGTGGGCCGCCCACCGCCTGGTCCGCCCGTTCTTCGGCACCGGCGTCCTCGGCGGCTTCACCACCTTCTCCACCTACGCGGTCGACATCCGGAAACTGGTCGACGCCGGCCATCCCCGCACGGGCCTGGCCTACCTGGCCGCGACCCTCCTCGCGGCCCTCACGGCGGTGTGGCTCGCGTCCGCCGCGGCCCGCCGCGTCCTGAAGCGGAGGCAGCGATGACGAGGCTGACCGGCAGCGCCCTGCGCCTGACCGTCCTCATCGGCGAGAACGACACCTGGCAGCACAAGCCCCTGTACACCGAGATCGTGCACCGCGCCCACGCGGCCGGACTCGCCGGCGCCAGCGTCTTCCGCGGAATCGAGGGCTACGGCGCCTCCTCCCTGATCCACACCTCCCGGCTGCTCTCCCTCAGCGAGGACCTGCCGGTGGCCGTGATCATCGTCGACACCGAGGACCGGGTGCGGGAGTTCCTGCCGCAGCTCGACGAACTCGTCGCCGAAGGCCTGGTGATCCTCGACGACTGCGAGGTCATCCGGTACGTCGGCCAGGAGACGGCCCCTGCCGGGACACCGGACAAAACGGACGCGAAGGGTAAGAAGTCGTTGTGAACTGGCTGCTGGTCGTCGCGGGTGCCGTGGTCGGTGCCCCGCTCCGCTATCTCACCGACCGCGCGGTGCAGTCCCGGCACGACTCGGTCTTCCCCTGGGGCACCTTCGCCGTCAACGTCACGGGCTGCCTGGTCCTCGGCCTGCTCACCGGCGCGGTGACCGAGGGGGCCGCCGGGACGCATCTCCAGCTGTTGCTGGGCACCGGGCTGTGCGGGGCGCTGACGACGTACTCGACCTTCTCGTACGAGACCCTGCGGCTGACGGAGACCGGGGCGCGGTTCTACGCCGCCGTGAACGTGGTCGCGAGCGTGGTCGCGGGGCTCGGCGCGGTGTTCGTCGGCGTGGCGCTGGCGCAGGCGGTGTGGGCGTAGGGATCCGTGGCGGTGCGGGCAGGGGAATCCGTCCTCGTCGGCGGGTGGTAAGACTGTCCCCGCCGCACCCGCCCTCCCCTGAGAAGAACTGGATCCCATGAGCGTCATCAGCGTCGGTCAGGCCGTCGTCCTCGGAGCCGTCGAGGGGGTGACCGAGTTCCTGCCCGTCTCCTCGACCGGCCACCTGAAGATCGTCGAGGGACTCATGAACATCCCCGTCGACGACGACGCCGTCGTCGGGTTCTCGGCCGTCATCCAGGTCGGGGCGATCGCCGCCGTGCTCGTGTACTTCTTCAAGGACATCGTGCGGATCGTCTCCGCGTGGGGGAGGGGACTGGTCAACAAGGAGGAGCGGTACCACCACGACTACAAGTTCGCCTGGTGGGTGATCGCGGCCACCGTCCCGATCGTGGCCGTGGGCCTGGCCGCCAAGCCGCTCATCGAGGGGCCGCTCGCCTCCCTGTGGGTGGTCGCGGGCTCGCTGATCGTCGGCAGCGGTGTCATGTGGGCGGCGGACCAGATGGGGCGGCACAAGCGCGGGGAGGACGACACCACGTTCAAGGACGCGATGCTGGTCGGCAGTTCGCAGATCCTCGCCCTGCTCTTCCCCGGCTTCTCGCGCTCCGGCGCCACCATGTCCACGGCGCTCATCCTCGACCTCGACCGGGTCGCCGCCACCCGTCTGTCGTTCTTCCTCGGCATCCCGGCCCTCACCGGCGCCGGCCTCTACGAGCTCAAGGACGCCCTCGGCGCGGGCGTGGGCGCGGCCCCGCTCGCCGTCGGCACGGCCGTCTCCTTCGTCGTCGCCTACGCCTCCATCGCCTGGCTCCTGAAGTTCGTCGCCAAGCACTCCTTCAACGCGTTCGTGATCTACCGGATCGTCGTCGGCGTCCTGCTGTTCGGGCTGCTGGCGACGGGCACGCTCGACAGCTGAGGCGGGGCTCCCGGTGGCAGGGCCGTCCTACCCGCCGGAGGCGAAGCGGGCCGCCCACAGGTCGCGCAGCAGGGCGATCTCGGCCATGTGGTGGATGAGTTCGAGGTTGGCACCCCACACCACGGAGATGTACGGCTCGTCGGCGTCCGAGGCGTACGGGTACTGCGAGAAGCCGACCGTGTCGAGCTGCTCCTCCGTCATCGCGCCGACGGCGTCCCGCCACCGGTCCACCGCCGTCCAGAACCGGTCGAGCGTGACGGACGCGGACGGGCTGAAGTCGACCATCTGCCTGGGATCCTGACGCCGCTCGCCGAAGGCCCACTCGTACCCGCCCTCGAACTGGACGTGCAGATGGCCGATCCGCCACGCGATCGTGGTGATCGGCGTCCGGTCGGGCGTCACGGGCCCGGTGTGCGCGAGGACCTCCTGGACCCGCTCCACGCTCACGCTCCAGTCCACGGCGATCTTCTCGACCGACATCCCGCTCGCCGCCTGCCGCGCGACCTCCTCGTACTCGTTCGCCGGGATGTCGGGTGCGCCGAGGTCCAGTACCCACTCGCCCGGCCCGAAAGCCCTGGGTGTGCTCGCCTCCTCCCGGCGCCGCAGGGACCAGCATCCGGGCACCGGCTCCCACAGGTACTCCTCGTCGGTGAGGCCCCGCAGCCGGACCTGCGCCATCTCCCTGGCCCGGTCGAACTGATCGAGCAACAGACCGAAGCGGTCCGTCCGTACGCCCTGAGTCTCCACGTCCTGGTTCCCCCTCGCGCTCGCGTGAGCAGCCCTGCCGAGGCGGAGGCTAGTGGCTCTCCGGCGGGGTGTGCGACGCATTTCCGCGCCGCTCCCGGCGCTCCCGGCGGCCGGGCTCCGGGCGGAAAACCTGTGGGCGTGCGGGAGGGCGCCCTGGCAGGATGGCGCGGGGGAAGCGAGGGCATGTGGACGAGTCGGGACGATTCCGCCGGGCGCTGATCGCCTGGGCGGCGGGCGGAGCGGACGCGGGCGCGGCCGCCGCCGAGGCGCGAGCGCTGGCCGGTACCGGTGTCCGCACGGTCGTGCTCGTCGAGGGCGCCAGCGACCAGGTCGCGATCGAGGTGCTGGCCGCACGCCACGGCCGCGATCTCGACGCGGAGGGCGTGGTGGTCGTACCGCTCGGAGGCGCGACCAACATCGGCCACTTCCTGGACGTCTGCGGTCCCGGCGGCCTCGGGCTCCCGCTCGCCGGGCTCTGCGACATCGGCGAGGAGCGGCACTTCCGGCGGCATCTGGAGCGGGTCGGTCTGGGGACCGGGCTCACGACCCAGACGGCGCTGGAGACCCTCGGGTTCCAGGTGTGCGTCGCCGACCTGGAGGACGAGCTGATCCGCGCGCTCGGCGCGGAGACCGTGTGCCAGGTGATCGACGCCCAGGGCGAGACCCGCCCCTTCCAGACCTTCCGAGGCCAGCCGGCCCAGCGGGAACGCCCGGTCGAGCACCAGCTGCGCCGCTTCATGGGCACCCACAGCGGCCGCAAGGCGCTCTACGCACAGGCGCTGGTCGCCCACCTGGACTCCGGGCGCGTGCCGCGGCCGTTGGACCGGTTGCTCGCGCGGGTCTGAGTTCAGGCGCCGCGCGCTCGGTGCCCGGCCCTCATCCCCGCGTCAGATGCCTGACCGTGAGCGCGAAATACAGCCGCAGTCGCCCTTCCGCGGTCCGCAGTGGCCAGCCCAGCAGCGTCTCCGCCCGCGCGAGGCGGTCGTGGAGCGTGGAGTGGTGGACGTTCGCCTCGGTGGCGGCCGCCCGCAGGCTGGACGTGGTGGCGACGGCGTGCAGGGTGACGAGCATCCAGGGCGCGTCCGCCGCGGCGGCGTCGACGGCCCGCGCGTCGGGCGGCGGGACCGAACCCGGGGTCACCAGATCGGCGAGCAGGGCCACGTCCCCGAGGTCGTCCGCGTGCACCACACGGCGGCCCGGATCCTGTGCGGTGCCCTCGGCCGTGAACCTCAGCGCGGTGCGGGCCGACCGAAAGGAGCGGGGCAGTTCGAGCACGGGCACGGCGGAGCCGACACCGAGCCGGACCGCCGTCGGGACGGTGGGGGAGGGCCGCCCGTCCGCCACCGCGGCCACGACCCGGGGCGGGCCGCCGAACGGGGCGAGTGCACACGCGCGCGTGGCCGGGTCGTTCGTGTCGAGCCCGAGCTGCCCCGCCGCCCGCAGCCGTGCCCGCTCGGGGGCGTCCGCGTCGAGGACGGTCTCGACCGCCGCGGGGTCGTCGGCGGCGGGAGCACGTCCGCGCGTACGGTCGAGCACCTGCCGTAGGGCAGCCGCGGCCCGCTCGAGGATGACGGCGTCGACGACACTGGACGAGCCCGCCGCGAGCCCCGCGTCGGCGGCACCGGGAGAGCCGGGTATCGGCTCCGCGTGGGCGGCACCGGGAGAGCCGGGTGTCGGCCCGGCGTGGGCGGCACCGGGCGGGCCCGCCATCGCCCCAGCCCTAGTGGCTACGTCGGCCGAGTCCGCCGCCCGCTCCAGCCACAGGACCGACGCGCCGCCCGCGGCCACCGGCACCGACGGCCAGCCGGGATCGGGCGGTGTCGAGGTGTCGGCGCGTCGCCCGTCGGCCTCGACCCGGATCCGCACCCGCCGGGTGGCGTCCGCCAGCCGGGCCGGACACCCCGCGAGCACGGCCGCACCGCGCACCAGGGTCTCCAGCCCGGCGCGCCCCTCGGCGAGTTCGTCGAAGTACGTGATGACCCGCACGGCGTCCCCGGCGTCCGGGTCCAGCGCGCTGAGACGGCCGGCCAGTTCTCTCATGGACCCATGGTGCGCCAGTGACGGCGATCAGGAGCGCCGGAGGTCCGCGCCAACGCCCGACGGGCGCGCCCGGGCCGCGACGCCCGCCTGATCGACCGGACAGGCCGAGGCGCCCTGACTCGCCGGACAGGCCGAGGGGCCCCTGACTCGCGGTTACTCGCTCAGCAGCCTGCGCAGCCACGTCAGTCGGGCCGACGCCGTCGCCTGGGACACGGCCGCGTGCGGTGCCATGAGGTCGTAGCCGTGGAAACCGCCCGGCCACACATGCAGCTCGGCCACGCCACCGCTCGCCCAGATCGCCGAGGCGTACGCGACGGCCTCGTCGCGGAAGGTCTCCGCGGAGCCGACGTCGACGAAGGCCGGCGGCAGGCCGGACAGGTCCTCGGCCCGCGCGGGGGAGGCGTACGCCGGGACGTCCGGACCGCCCCGGCGGTCGCCCAGCAGGGCCGTCCAGCCCATGGCGTTCGAGTCGCGGTCCCAGATCCCGCGCCCCGCCATCTGCCGGGCGGACACGGTGTCGTTGCGGTCGTCCAGCATGGGCCCCATGAGCACCTGCCCGATCGGCCGGGGCCCCTTGCGGTCCCGGGCCAGCAGCGCGGCCGCCGCCGTCAGCCCGCCGCCCGCGCTGGTGCCCGCGACGACGATCCGCTCCGGGTCACCGCCGATCTCCCCGGCGTGCTCCGCGGGCGCGCACGAGGTCGCCCTCGGGATCGTCGCCGAGGAGGTCGAGGTGGTGGGTCCGCAGTCCGAGCGCGGCGAGCCCGCGGGCGACGAAGTCCCCGGTCTGCCCCGCGCGCGTACGGATCCCGGAGTCGATCATGTAGCTGTCGGCTGCCCGCCGCGTCGACGAGCGTCACGCGGGCGTCGGCCAGCGGGCCGTGCGGCGCCCGGACGAC
>NZ_JBEYVC010000185.1:0-20974 GCF_040643855.1 Streptomyces sp. NPDC047072
TGGGGAGGGGGCGGGGGGGGGCGGGGCCCCCCCCCCCCACCTCGGCGCGGCCGTCTCAGAGGTGCTGTTCCGTGGACCTGATGCGGTCGTACTCGTCCTGGCGCTCGTCCTTGATGTACGCCGGGATCGGGAAGTCCCACCAGCCGGGGACCCAGGGGCCGGCGGCGTCGCGGTCCGTGGGGACCTCGATCACGGCGGGGGCGCCGGACTGGACCGCCTTGCGCAGGGTCGGCTCCAGGGAGTCGGAGTCGTTGACCTTGTACGACTCGATGCCGAAGGCCCGGCCCATGGCCGCGAAGTCGGGGCTGTACGGCGTGCCGTCGGGGTGCGAGAACTCGGTGCCGATGTGGCGCGAGGTCTGCTTGCGCTGGCCGCCGCGGATCGACATGTAGCCCGCGTTGTTCTGGACCACGAAGATCACCGGGGCGCCGGCGGTGACGCTCAGGGCGATCTCCTGGGAGGTCATCAGGAAGTCGCCGTCGCCGAGGACGCAGACGACCGGGCTCTCCGGCCGGGCGAGCTTGGCGCCGACGGCCGCCGGGATCGCCCAGCCCATCGAGGAGAAGCCGCCGGAGGTGAGGTGGGTGCGCGGGGAGTAGACCGGGAAGGTCTGCTTGACCGCGCCCTGGGTGTTGCCCGAGCCGGCGACGATGATCGCGTCGCGCGGCAGCACGTTGCGCAGGGCGCCGAGCGGGCGCTGGGAGGTGAAGGGGAAGCGGTCGCTGTCCCGGCGCCCGGCGAGCTTGTCCTCCCAGTCCTGCTTGAGCCGGGCCAGTTCGGCGAGGTACTCGGAGCGGTCGACACCCTGGGAGGGGAGCGAGTCGACGATGGCCGCGACGGCACGCTGGGCGTCGGCGACGATCCCGACCTCCGCCGGATAGTTCTTGCCGATCTCGTGCGGGTCGATGTCGATGTGGATGAGCTTCGCGGGCGGGATGGAGAAGCTGATGCCCTTGGCGTAACTGGAGGCGGACCAGTCGGTGAAGCGGCAGCCGACGGAGATCACGACGTCGGCGGAGCCGGCGATCGCGTTGCCGGTCATCGTGCCGGTCTGGCCGACGCTGCCGGCGAACAGCTCGTGGTCCTCGGGGAAGGCGCTCTTGCCGTTCCACGTGGTGACGACCGGGATCTGCCACTTCTCGGCGAGCGCGAGGACCTGGTCGGAGGCCTCGGAGGTGATCGCGCCGCCGCCGACCACGATGACCGGCCGGGTGGCCGCGCGCAGTACGTCGACCGCGCGGTCCACGGCCTCCGGGTCGGGGTGCTGGCGGCCGACCGGGATGCGGCGCTCCAGGTCGTGGAGTTCGACGTTCGCAGCCTCGGCCTGTACGTCCATGGGGACTTCGAGGTGCACCGGGCCCGGGCGGCCGGTCAGCATGGAGTTGAAACAGCGGTGCAGGACGAAGGGGAGCTCCTCGACCCGGGTGACGACCCAGTGCCGTTTGCTGACGGCCTCGGCCACCTTGGGGAAGTCGTTGGCCGTGTAGCGGTCGAGTTCCTGGAGCAGACCGTGGCCGCGCATGTGGGTCGGCGGGCCGCCCGTGACGACGAGCACGCTGGTGGAGTCCGTGAACGCGGTGCCCATGCCGATGACGGTGTTGCTGGCGCCGGCGCCGATGGAGGTCACCGCTGCCTGGGGGCGGCCGGTGACGCGGTAGTAGCCGTCGGCGAGGTGGACGGCGCTCTGCTCGTGGAAGGTCTGGATGAAGGGGATCCTGGACTCGTCGTCGAGGAAGGCGTCGGTCAGTGACCAGATGCCGTGACCGGGGATTCCGGCTACGACGTCGACCCCGTAGTTGCGCAGGGTCCGCGCGACGATCTGGCCTCCGGTGAGGACGGGCATGATGGGTTTCCTTTCGGCAGCGGCTCAGTCGGAGGTGCGGGCGGCCCAGGCGAAGCCCTGGGTGCACAGGCGGGTGACGTCCGGGTTCTGGAGGTCGTCGAGGTCGTGGCCGACCGCGCTGTAGAAGACGCGGCCCTCGCCCCAGGTGCGGGTCCATGCCTGGGGAATGGTCCTGCCCTCCAGCCAGGGCAGGTGCTCGCCGGTGAAGGTGGACTCGGCCAGGACGTGGTTGTTGGGGTCGACCGACATGTAGTACTGCTCGGAGGCGACCCGGAAGTCCCGCACCCCGGCGGTGATGGGGTGGTCGGTGTCCATGATCGTGACCTCGTAGGGGTACTTCACGCCCTCGCCGGCGGGATGTTCGAGGAAGCTTCCGCCGAGGAGCCAGTGGTACTTGAGGCTGGTGCGGAACGCGGCGGCCGCGCCGTGCCAGGCGGCGATCCCGGTGCCGCTCTCCACCGCGCCCAGCAGGTTCGACTCCTGGGCGACGGTCAGGCCCTCGGACAGCAGGGCGTTGTTCCAGTTGAGGGCGATGAGGTCGTAGCCGGTGAGGTCGGCGTCGAGGGAGAAGATGTCGTTGGTCTCCTCGACGTCGAACCCGAGGTTCTTGAAGATCGGGAGGGCCCATTCCTCGGCCACCTGGTAGGGCTTGTGGCCGGGCCAGCCTCCGTACAGATACAGAACGCGGGTCATGCGGTGCTCCCTGAGGTCGTACGGGCAAGGGCTTCGGCGCGGCTGCGCAGGCGCTCGGCCACCTCGATGGCGTCACCCTCCGGTGCGGTGGACTTGCGCTCCGGCTTGGCGGTCAACAGGTACACCAGGCCCACGGCCGAGACGATGAGGAACCCGATGAGGGCGATCCACCGGTCCACGAAGGGGGTTGCGGAGTCGCCGGTGGGCCAGGCGAGGAGAACCATGCCGAGCACGCCGTAGGTCAGGGCCGCCACGGTCACGGCGAAGCCCCAGCGGCCCAGCGTCCAGGCTCCGGCGGGGCGCCAGCCCTTCAGTCGCATCCGCAGGGCGGCCAGTACGACCATCATGAAGGCCGCGTATCCGGCCAGCATCTGGAAGGCCGCGATCTTGGTGAGGGAGTCGGGCGAGTAGTAGACGAAGACGAAGAGCAGCAGCGGCAGGACGTTCACGGCCAGCAGCGCGTTCATGGGGACGCGGTGCCTGCGGGTGATCTGCGAGAAGACACGGGAGCCCGGGAACATGTCGTCGCGGGCGAAGGAGAAGACGATCCGGCTCGCGGCGGCCTGCTGGCTCATCACACCCGCGATGAAGGACGTCATGATCACCATGAGCACCACCTTCGTGCCGACGGTGCCGACCGAGCTCTGCAGGATCGAGGGAATCGGGTTGGTGTCCTTGCCGGAGAGGATCGAGCCCAGGTCCGGAGCCGCGAGTGCGTAGCCGACGAAGGCGAACAGCGCGGCCACCCCACCGACGGCGACGGTCAGTTGCATGGCCCGCGGGATACTGCGGGAGGGGTTGGGAACCTCTTCCGCGATCTCGCCGCACGCCTCGAAGCCGTAGAAGAGGAAGAGGCCGACGAGCGAGGCGGCGATGAAGGCCATGACGTAGTTGTCGTGGGTGGAGCTGCTGGTCTCGAAGAAGACCGAGACGGAGTTGTGCCGTTCGAAGAGCAGCAGGTAGAAGCCCACGAGGACGATGCCGATGAGTTCGGCGGCGAGTCCGATCTTCGAGATCAGGGCCAGGGTCCGGGTGCCGAAGCAGTTGCAGATCAGGCAGACGACGGTCACCGCGACGGCGATCCACAGGCGCTGAGTGGGGGTCGAGCTGATGGCGGGCTCGGCGGCGGTGCCGGCGAAGAGGCTGGCCGCGAAGTCCGAGCTGAACAGCGCGGTGCTGGTGATGCCGATGGTAATGCAACAGATGTACGTCCAGGCGTTGAACCAGGCATAGCGCCCGTTCCACAGCCGTCTCACCCACTGGTAGAGCCCGCCCGCGAGCGGGAACTGCGAGACGACCTCGCCGAAGACCAGCGCGACCAGGAACTGCCCGGCGCCGACGATGCCGATCCAGAAGACGGAAGGCCCGCCGGCGGTCGCCAGACCGACCGCGAAGAGGGCCACGACACCCACGAGGGGCGACAGGTACACGAAGCCCAGGGCGAAGTTGCCCCACAGGCTGACCTTGCGGTCGAACTTCTGCTCATAGCCGAGTACGGCGAGCATTTCCGCGTCGGCGGCCGAGGAGACAGGGCTCTGGGCCCCGCCTGAACGGCCTACGGGGGTGGATGGGGGCGCCGAGTGCGCCTCGTTGTCCGTGGCTGACATGACGATCTCCGTGGGTCGAGGGGGACGTGCTCCTTGTCGAACGGCTGCCGGGCTGCCGCCGCGGTCCGGCATAAGTCGCGATCCGTCACCGCGGATCAGCTCTGCTCGAAGGTGTGGTCGGTCCAGTCCAGCCGGGCCGATCCGTGGCGCGCGGCGCGGACGTCACCGGAGCGCGCGTGTCCCTCGAAGTTCTCGATGCGTGAGGCCCTGCCGCAGATCTCGCCGAGCCGGGCGCTGGAGGCGGGGTCCCTGATCTCCTGGTAGGTCACGGTCTTGAGGTACTTGCCGACCCAGAGGCCGCCGGTGTAGCGGGCCGCGCCCAGGGTGGGCAGCACGTGGTTGGTGCCAATGACCTTGTCGCCGTACGCGACGCAGGTCTTGTCCCCGAGGAACAGGGCGCCGTAGTTGCGCATCCGGTGCAGCGCCTCGCGGGGCTCGGCGGTGAGGATCTGGACGTGCTCGCTGGCGTACTCGTCGGCGAGTGCGTAGGCCGCGTCCAGGGTGGGGACCACGATCACCTCGCCGTGGTCGCGCCAGGCGGGGCCGGCGACCCCGCCGGTGGGCAGGTCGGGCAGCAGCTTGTCCACCCAGGCGATGGTCTGCCGGCCCACCTCCTCGGAGGTCGTGATGAGGACGGCCGGGGAGTCGGGGCCGTGCTCGGCCTGGGACAGCAGGTCCGTCGCCACCACGAAGGGGTCCGCGGTGTCGTCGGCGACGATCAGCACCTCCGTCGGTCCGGCGAAGAGGTCGATGCCGACCTCGCCGAACAGCTGGCGCTTGGCCTCCGCCACGTACGCGTTGCCGGGGCCCGCGAGCATGTCGACGGCGTCGATCGTCTCGGTGCCCAGCGCCAGGGCGGCCACGGCCTGGACGCCGCCCAGGACGTAGATCTCGTCGGCCCCGGCCAGGTGCATCGCGGCGATGCTGACGGGCGGCGGGGCGCCCCGGTCCGGCGGGGTCGTCGCGGCGACCCGCTCGACTCCGGCGACCTTGGCGGTCAGGACGGTCATGTGGGCCGACGCGGTGAGGGGGTAGCGGCCGCCGGGAACGTAGGCGCCGGCAGCGCCGATGGGAATGTTGCGCTGTCCCAGGAACACTCCGGGCAGCGTCTCCACCTCGAAGTCGGTGAGGGAGTCCCGCTGCGCCTGGGCGAAGCCGCGGACCTGCGTCTGCACGAACCGGAGGTCGTCGAGGACGGTCTCGGGGACCGAGGAGACCACGGAGGCGATCTGGTCGGGGCCGAGCCGGTAGGACTCCGGGCTCCAGTTGTCGAACTTCTGCGACCAGCGGCGCACGGCGGCGTCGCCGTTGGCCCGGATGTCGGCGATCACGTCCGCGACGGTCTCGACGATTTCCGGACGGCTGGTCCGCGACGTCTTCACGGCGACAGGAGCCTTGATGGTCTGGTGTTGGGCTGACACTCTGCACTCCTTGCACGGGGTCGTGCCTGCGGGCTTGCCCTGAAGTCTGGGGAAACACGAGGTGAGACGACAGGCACGATGTGTGCAATATTGGCCGCGCATCCTGCACACACCGAGGTAGTGGCTCATGGCTGAAGTCCTGACGGTTCGCACCGCCCTGGAGCTTGAGGTGTTCACGCGCACGACCGTGCGCGTGTACGCCGGGGAGCGACATCTGGACCGTCCCGTGCGCTGGGTGCACACCGGCGAGATCCCGGACATCCACCGCTTTCTCACCGGTCAGGAGATGCTGCTGACGGCCGGGCTCGGCATGGGTGCGACGCCGCTGGAGCAGCGGGCCTTCATCCGGCGGCTCGCGGACGCGCACGCGGCCGTCCTCGTCGTCGAGCTGGCCGGGCGCATGTTCGACGCCATGCCGGAGGCGGTGATCGAGGAGGCGGAGGCGGTCGGCCTGCCCCTGGTGGGACTCGCCGACGAGATCCCCTTCGTCGAGACCTCTGCCCAGGTCCACGAGGTGCTGGTCGGGATGCGCGTCAAGCAGCTGATCGCCGAGGAGGCCACCAGCCAGGCGTTCATGGACCTGCTCCTGGCGGACGAGGATTACGTCGGCGTGGTCAGGGAGCTGGCCCGGCGCACCGGGCACCCCGTGGTGCTGGAGGACGTCGCCCACCAGATGCTGGCGTACGGCGGCGCGACGCCGGAGGCCGACCGGGTCGTGGACGAGTGGAGCGCGCACTCCCGGGCGATCCACGAACGCCACACCTCGCTCGCGACGCAGGACCCCGGAGTGCCCACCGCCCCGGCGGCCTCGTTCCGCGAGGTCGCGCCCTGCGCCCGCCAGCCCGTGGTGCTGCGGGGCGAGTCATGGGGCTGGCTGCATCTTCTGCACGGCGGACAGCGGCCGAGCCCGCCCGAACTGCGCACGCTGGAGCGGGCGGCCGCGGCCATCGCGATCTCGCTGCTGAGCGAGCGGGAGAGCGGCGCCCGCGCCTCCCAGCGCCAGACGGCACTGCTGAACCGGCTGCTGCTCGGCGACATCACGGGAGAGCGGTTCGTCATCCTCGGCCTGGCGCTCGGCCAGGACCTGCGGGGCCGGGACCTGATCGTCGTCACGGCGTGGGCGGGGGACGAGGAGCCCACCAAGGACCACCTCCTCGCCCGCCTTCTGGAGGACGCCGGCTGGCCCGCCGTCGTGGGTGACACCGGGGACTTCGACGTGGCCGTCGTGGGCCTGCCCGCCCGCACGGACGCCGGCCATGTCCAGAGCGTGTTGGCCGATCACGGAGTACGGGCCGGCGTCAGCCGGATCGTGGAGCCGGCGGCCCTTCCGCTGGCGCTGCGCCAGAGTCGCAGCGCGGCCTCCGTCGCCGCGGCTGCCTCGACCGCGGAAGTCCGTCACTTCGACGACCTGGGAGCACTGCGCCTCCTCGTCGCCCTCTCGGAGGGCCCCGAGCTGAGGCGGTACGTCGAGGACGAACTCGGTCCGCTCCTCGAACACGACGCGCTGGCGAAGAACCCGCTGCTGCCCACCTTGCGTACGTTCCTCGACTGCGGTGGCAACAAGGCGCGGGCGGCCGAGGAACTCTTCATCCAGCGGCGCACCCTCTACCACCGGCTCGACAGGCTCTCCGAGATCCTCGGCCTCGACCTCACCCAGGTCAACAACCAGCAGCGGCTGCAACTGGCCGTACGTGGACAGGACCTACTGCGCAAGCCGACGCTACGGCGGACCTGACCGCTACGACGCTTTCGTCGCCCTGGCAAGGGACGGCGCGATGCGCAGGGCGTTCGCGCCGATCGTCAGGGCCGGGTTGAGCGCCGCGGAGGACGGGAAGAACGACGAGTCGGCCAGCCAGAGGTTCTCGACGTCATGGCTGCGGCACAGGGGGTCGAGCACGCTGCGCGCCGGATCGTGGCCCGCCACGGCCGTTCCGCACATGTGGGAGTTGGTCTCGATGCCCATGCGCTGGGTGAAGATCAGCGGATAGCCGGCCTTGCGGACCGCGCGGGTCACCCGGCGCACGAGTTCGTGGTGGGGTGCGAGGTTGTTCGGCGTCCAGTCGATGAGGATGCGGTCGCCGTCCACCCGGACCCGGTTGTCCCGGGACGGGAGGTCCTCGGTCGTCAGGTAGATGTCGAGGCTTCTGGCCGCCATGAGCTTCAGGGCCCATGTGGGCGCCCACGGACGCGCGGGCTTGAGCATGGGCGCCTGCAACTTGCCCAGCATCTGGAGGTTCCCGAGCGGGAAGCGGGTGCCCGGTCCGGCTTCGTAGAAGTCGTTCAGGCCGAGCGTCTTCTGCCACTTGGTGGGGTTGGTCCGCAGCGGATTGACTCCGACGAAGAACGTGCTGTTGTGGACCATGTAGTTGCGGCCGAGCAGCCCCGAGGAGTTGCCGAGCCCCTGCGGGTGCGAGCCGTCGGCCGAACGCAGCAGCAGCGCGGCCGAGTTGACGGCACCTGAGGCGAGGGCGAAGGACTTGGCGTTGATCCTGAGGACACGGCCCGCGTGCCGTGCCTCGGCGGCGACGATCTTCCGGCCGTCGGGCGAGGTGATCAGGCGGGTGATCTCCGCGCCCGTGAGGATCTTCACGCTGTCGCTCAGCGCGGGCAGCAGGAGCCGGTTCTCGGCGTCGGACTTCATGCCGGTCTCGTCCGGACAGCCGTCGGCGGTCGTCACGGCGGCGCGGTCGGCCTGGGTGCTGATGTTCAGGGCGTTCGGGGTGTGGAACGGGTGCAGGCCCTGCCGGCGCAGCGACCGCGAGAACCGCTCGATCTCCGGTTCGTGCTGGAGCGCCGGATACGGGTAGGGCTTGGAGCGGGGCGGCTCGGTCGGGTCCTCGCCGGTCTGCCCGTGCACCTGGAGCAGCTCCTCCATGGCGGTGTAGAAGGGCTCCAGGTCGTCGTAACCGAAAGGCCAGGCGTGCGAGACACCCTCGTGGTGTTCCACCTCGGTGAAGTCGCTGCGCCGGAATCGGGGCAGCATCGCGCCGTAGAAACGGGTGTTTCCGCCCACCCAGTAATACACACCCGGCGCGAACGGCTTTCCGGTGCTGCCGTCGTACCAATAGCCGGCGTTCTTGTACCGGCCCTTGAGATACATCTCGGCCGGCTGGGAGTTCTCCGGTTCGCGGGGGAGGAAATGGCCCCTTTCCGCGACGAGCACGTCGAGACCGGAGTCCTTCAGCGCCCAGGCCAGCGCGGAACCGCCCATGCCGGAGCCGATGATCAGGACGTCCGTGCTGATCTCCTCGGCTGCGCCGACTGATACGAGGGCCTCGGGCCGGAGCTCCGGGGGCGTGTAATCCTTACGGACCGGGTCGGACATGGGTCGGGGTCTCCTCTTTGCCGCGGTATTTCGAAGAGAGCCTAGGCAGCGACACGGACGCGGCACATGCACGGAATGGGTAACGCCTGCCCCGCGAGTTGCTCACTTCGTGCATGTTCTGAGTGTGCCCCGCGTCCCTAGCCTCTCCAGAAACCAGCTCCGTGGAGGCGCAATGGACAGGGAATCCTACGACTACGTCGTCGTCGGGGCCGGATCGGCCGGCTGTGCGGTCGCGGCCCGGCTGTCCGAGGATCCGGACATCACGGTCGCGCTGATCGAGGCGGGGCCGCCGGCCACGGGCCGCCTCTTCGAGATACCCGCGCTGTTCTCGCAGCAGCTCAAGACGGCGTTCGACTGGGACTTCGAGACGGAACCCGAGCCGCGACTCGGCGGGCGCCGCGCCTACCTTCCCCGGGGCCGGGTGATCGGCGGCACCAGTTCCATGAACACGATGCTGTACGTCCGCGGGCACCGCTACGACTACGACACGTGGGAGCGGCTCGGCAACCCGGGCTGGGGGTACGACGACGTCCTGCCGTTCTTCAAGAGGTCCGAGGACAACCAGCGCGGGGCCGACGACTTCCACGGCGTGGGCGGCCCGCTCACCGTCAGCAACCCCAACTCCGTCCATCCGCTGCTGACGGCGTGGGTCGAGGCGGCTCAGGACGCGGGGCACAAGTACAACCCGGACTTCAACGGAGCTGAGCAGGAGGGCGTGGGCTATCACCAGGTCACGCAGCGAAACGGTCTGCGCTGTAGCAGCGCGATCGCGTTCCTGGAGCCGGCCGCAGGCCGTCCGAACCTCACTGTGCTTCCCTCGACGACCGCGCTGCGGCTGAGCTTCGAGGGCTCGCGGGCCGCCGGTCTGGAGGTCGACCACCTCGGCACCGTCCGGACGATCCACGTCGACCAGGAGATCGTGCTGTCCCTCGGGGCCTACAACTCGCCCCACCTCCTCCTCCAGTCCGGCGTCGGACCGGCCGACGAACTGACCGCGGGAGGGATCACCCCGCTGCACGACCTGCCGGACGTCGGCCGGAACATGCAGGACCACACCGGGTGCTTCATCAGCTTCTTCAGCGACACCGAGCCGCTCCTGGGACCGGACACCTCCGAAGAGGAGCGGCTCCTGCGCAGCCAGGGCACCGGGCCTATGGCGTGGAACGAGACCGGTGGCTTCTTCAGCTCCGGCGACGACGTCCCCGCCCCGGACATCCAGGTGCACGCCGCGCTGGGGATCGTCCGTGACGAGGGTCTTGCCGCGCCGCTGGAGCCCGGCATGTCGTTCGGGCCCTACGTCGCACGGCCCGCGAGCCGCGGCTCGGTGCGGCTGCGGCACTCCCACCCGTACGCCAAGCCGCGCATCTTCCACAACTACCTCGACGACCCCGACGACCGGCGGCGGCTGCGCGAGGGCGTCCGCCTGTGCATGCGGATCGCCCGGGAGCAGCGGCTGACGTCCCTGTTGGAGTCGGACCTGCGCGGGGCCGCCGACGCCGGGCTCGCCCCCGTGTCGGACAGCGACCAGGACGTCGACGAGTTCATCCGCACGCAGTCGTTCTCCTTCTACCACCCGTCGGGCACCTGCATGATGGGCAAGGTCGTCGACCATGAACTGCGGGTACACGGGCTGGAGAACGTCCGGGTGGCGGACACGTCGATCATGCCGACCCTCGTCACCGGGAACACCAACGCCCCCGCGATCATGATCGGCGAGAGGGCCGCCGCGTTCATCCGGACGTCGGCGGGCTGACGCCGGGGGCGTGCGGTCAGACCGTCCGGACGACGGTCCCGCCCGCCTCAAGCGCGGTGACCTCCTCGGCGGCCGCGGTGGTGTCCGTGACGAGGGTCTGCACGAGGGAGGCGGGGCCGACCCAGGCGTAGGCGGTGTGGCCGAGTTTGCTGCCGTCTGCGGCGGCGATGACGCGGCGGGCGGAGGCGATGCCCGCCTTCTTCACCGCGGCGTCGTCGAGGTCGTAGGCGGTCAGGCCGTCGGCCGCGGTCAGCCCACAGCAGCCGATGACGGCGGTGTCGAAGCGCAGGGCGGCGAGGGAGGCGAGGGCGAGGGGGCCCGTGAGCGCCCCTTCGGCGGCGCGGGGCTGGCCGCCGGGCACGACGAGGGTGGCCGGGCCGGGAACCTCGCCGAAGAGGTGGATGGCCTGAAGGGACAGGGGCATCACCGTGACCGGCCGCTCGCGCAGCAGGCGGGCGACCTCCAGGCAGGTGGTGCCGCTGTCCAGCAGGACGCTCTCTCCGTCGGCGACGAGCGCGGAGATCTCGGCGGCGATCCGGCGTTTGGCGTCGACCGCGTCCCGGGCGCGCAGCGCGAAGGGGGGCTCCTCGCCCCGCAGCAGCAGGGTGCGGGCCCCGCCGCGGACGCGTTCGAGGACGCCCTGGGCGGCGAGGGTGTCGAGGTCGCGCCGGATGGTCATCTCCGAGGCACCGGTCAGGCTCGCGAGTTCCTGGACCGTGGCGCCCCCGGAGTCCCTGACGGCCTTCGCGATCAGTCCGTGCCGGTCTGCGTTGCTCATACCCGTGATTGAACACCACCAGGAAACAAACATCCAAGTTGTTCGTTTCTCGATTTTCAAACATGCAAAATGTTCGTTACGGTGGATGGCATGGAACGTTCCCTGCGAGCCGCCCGTGTGGCGACCTACGTCTACTTCGTCCTGTGCGGCACCTTGATGGGCACCTGGGTGGTGCACATCCCCGCGATCGAGGAGCGCGTCGGCATCAGCCATGCCGCGCTCGGCGGCCTGCTGGTGGTGCTCGGCGTCGGGGCCTTCGCGGGCATGCAGGTGGCGGGTCCCCTGACCGACCGCCTCGGCACCCGCACCGTGGTGCCCGCCGGGGGCGTCCTCTGCGGCGCGACCCTGCTGCTGCCCGGTCTCGCCCACGATCCCTGGACGCTCGCCGCCGCGCTGCTGGTCTTCGGGTTCTGCAACGGCTGCCTGGACGTGAGCATGAACGCCCACGCCGTGCACGTGGAGAAGGCGTACGGCCGTCCCGTCATGTCCGGCTTCCACGCGACGTTCTCCGTCGGCGGTGTCCTCGCCGCAGTCGCCGGAGCGGGCGCGGCGAGCGCCCACCTGCCCACGGTCGCGACCATGGCCGCCGTGGGAGCACTGGGCATCGTGATCGCCCTGCTCTCGGCACGTGACCTGCTGCCCGCCGCTCCCGCCGCCGGGCAGCCCGGCCTCCAGGCGGAGACCGTCGAGCGCCGTGGCACCCCGGGCCGGGTCTGGCTGCTGGCCGTCCTGGCACTGATGGTGATGCTGTGCGAGGGCGCCGCCAACGACTGGAGCGCCCTGCACCTCAAGGACGTCATGGGCGCGCCCGCCGGTACGGCGGCCTTCGCGTACGGCACCTTCGCCGCGGCCATGACCGTCGGCCGGCTGCTCGCCGACCGTCTCGTCACCCGGTTCGGTTCCGTGGCGATCCTGCGCCACGGCGCGACCTTGGCCGCCGTGGGCATCACCCTCGTGACCCTCGGTCCGTGGATGTGGGCCGTGTTCACCGGCTGGGCACTGTTCGGCCTGGGCCTGTCCGGCTGCATCCCGCAGCTGTTCAGCGCCGCCGGGCACGCCGACCCCGCCGCCGCCGGGGCCAACGTCTCCCGGGTCGCCGGACTCGGCTACGTCGGCATGCTCGCCGGCCCGGCCGTGATCGGCTGGCTGACCCGCCTCGTCGAACTCAACCAGGCCTTCGTCCTGCTGACGCTGCTGTGTGTGACCACCGCCGTGGGCGCCGGCGTCCTGCGCACCGACCCGGTCGTCGTCCGCCGGGGCGAGAGGGTGGCCGCCGACGGCACCCGCGAGCAGGAGATGGCGGGCAACACCCCCTGACCGCTTGTGCGGCACGGTCCCTGACAACCGTGCCGCACAAGCTCTCCCCCACCCGGCCGCCCAGGCCTGGGAGAAACGCCACCGGCCGACCGAAGGAGCCCCCGATGTCCGAGTCCCCCGCAGTGCCCGACCGCGGCAGCGTCGGTGTCATGCTTCCGCTCGATCTCCCCGTCGCCGAGGTGCTGCCGTATGTCCGGCGCGCCGAGGAGCTGGGCTTCGACCAGGTCTGGGTGGTGGAGGACCTCGGCTGGCGCGGCGGGGTCGCCCAGGCCGCCACGGTCCTGGCGTCCACCACGAACCTCACCGTCGGGATCGGCATCCTGCCCGCCGGCGCCCGCAACGTGGCCTTCGCCGCGATGGAACTGGCCACCCTCGCCCAGCTCCACCCCGGCCGGGTCATCGCCGGGATCGGCCACGGCATGCCCGCCTGGATGCGCCAGGCCGGCTCCTGGCCCACAAGCCCGCTGACGCTGATCAAGGAGTACGCGAGGGCGCTGCGCCTGCTCGTCGCCGGTGAGCCCGGCCCCGAGAACGGCCGGTACGTACGCTGCGAGGGCGTCGTCCTCACCGAGATCCCGGACATCGTCCCGCCGGTGATCCTGGGGGTCCGCGGCCCCAGGTCGCAGGCGGTCGCGGGCGAGGTCGCCGACGGACTCCTCCTGGCCGAGCCGGCCGCACCCGAGTACATCACCGCGTCCCTGCGCAACCTGGGCCCCGCCGCCGCGAACCCTCCGGAGATCGTCGTCTACGACGCCGCGGCCGTGGACGACAACGAGGAGGCCGCCCTGATCCGGGTCCGCGCGGCTCTGGAAGCGGTCGGCGAGCCGCAGTGGGCGGCGCACATCGACCCCCTGCCGTTCGCCGGGGAACTGCGCGCACACCGCGCCGCCAGCCCCGACGCCCGGCACTTCGCCCGGACGATGCCCGCCGAGTGGGTGCGGGCGCTGAGCGTCGCGGGCACCCCCGACCAGGCCCGTGCGGCGATCGAGGCCCGCCACGCGGCCGGCGCGACCAGCGTCGTTCTCGCCCCGGCGGGCCCCGACCGGCCGGCCGCCCTGGACTCGCTCTCCCGCGCCCTCCCCCACCGGCACTGACCCGCCCACCCGAGGGATCCGTATGTCCACCGATCGCCGCCGCATCGTGCTCTTCGACCTCTTCGGGGTCATCGCCCGCCACCAGCGCCCGGGCGCCCTGGAGAAGATGGCCGCCTGTTGCCGGACCTCCCCCGACGCCTTCACCACGGCCTACTGGACCCACCGGCCGCCCTACGACGCCGGCCGCCGCACCGCGTCGGCGTACTGGACGGACGTCCTGCACGCGCTGTCCCGACCCGCCGACGCCGACACGATCGAGGAGCTGCGGCTCACCGACATCGACAGCTGGTCCCGCGTCGACGACCGCATGGTCGCCTACGTACGGGACCTGCGCGACCGTGCCCGGGTCGCGCTGCTGTCCAACATCCCCGCGGACCACGCCGACGCCTTCCTCGCCGCCCAGCCCTGGCTGCACGACCTGGACCACGTGACCTTCTCCGGCAGGATCGGCGCGGCCAAGCCCGACCCGGCCGCCTTCCAATACTGCGTCGACGCCCTGCGGGCCGCGCCCGCCGACTTCCTCTTCGTCGACGACCGCGAGGAGAACGTCCGCGCGGCGCGGGCCGTCGGCATGGACGGGCACGTCTTCGACGGACAGGAGGCCCTCGCGTCCGTCATCGACGCCTGGCTGCCGTCCCGTTGAGCACCTGAGCACGGCTCCTGGTTCAGACGTACTCGGTCGCCGCGTCCAGCAGCCAGTCGGCCAGATAGCCCGCGAAGGACGAGCGGACCAGGACCCAGAATCCGGCCTTCGGGTCGTCCCTCGCGACCAGCACCACCTGGGTGCGGCCCAGGGTCGTCTGGGCGCAGCGGCCGGGGCCGAACGCCCGTGGGTGCAGGTCCAGGGAGCAGCCGTGGGCCAGCAGGTCGCGGGCGCGCGGGCCGCCGACGAGGACGGCCGTGCGCTGGGCGGAGACGTCGGTGACGGAGACGTGCTCCGCACCCGCGGCTTCCCTGATACGGCTCTCCAGATCCCGCTCGCTGCCGGGCGGGCCCACCAGCAGCCACTCGTCCGGGCCCAGCCACAGCGCCGTCAACTCCCCGGCCCGTACGACGGTGTTGGGCTCCAGAGGCAGTTGCAGGCCGAGCGCGAGGCCGACCGCGTCCGCCGCCGCGCCCTTGGCGTCGAGGCGGATGCCGAGCTGGGTGAGGAAGGGGAGTTCGGCCAGCCGGATCGCACCGCCGGAGGTGCGAGTGGCCGTCGCGAGGCGGTCGGCGGCGTGCGCGAGCGGACTGGTGAGTGCGGTGTCAGCCATCGCGGCGGGCTCCCTCGGGGTCGTAGAGGACGGGGCTTGCGACGGTCACCGGGACCAGCCGGTCGCCGACCGGGGCGTACAGCCGCTCTCCGATGCGGTCCCGGCCGCCCTTGACCAGGGCGAGCGCGAAGGTCCGGCCGAGGGCGGCGCTGCGGTAGCTGGAGGTGACATGGCCGAGCATCGGCACGGGCGGCGCGGGCAGGACGCTGTCGGCGACCAGGTGGGTGCCCTCCGGCAGGAAGGTGCCCGGGTCCTCCGGCAGCAGGCCGACCAGGTGCTTGCGGTCGGCGCGGGCCGTGTCGGCACGGGCGTAGGAGCGCTTGCCGATGAAGTCGGGCTTCTTCTTCGAGACCGCCCAACCCATGCCCAGATCCTGGGGAGTCACGGTGCCGTCGGTGTCCTGGCCGATGATCGGGTAGCCCTTCTCGGCGCGCAGGACGTGCATGGTCTCGGTGCCGTACGGCGTGATGCCGTACTCGGCACCGGCCTCGTACACCGCCTCCCACAGGACGCTGGCCTGCCACGGCGACACGTTGATCTCATAGGCGAGTTCGCCGGAGAAGCTGATCCGGCAGACCCGGGCCTCGATGCCCGCGACGGTCGCCTCGCGCCACGCCATGAACGGGAAGTCGTCGTTGGAGACGGCCAGTTGGGGTGCGAGCGAGCCGAGGACCGCGCGGGACTTCGGGCCGACGAGGGCGACGGTGGCCCACTGTTCGGTGACCGAGGTGCAGTGGACCTTCAGCTCGGGCCACTCCGTCTGGAGCCACTCCTCCATCCAGTCCAGCACGGTGGCCGCGTTGCCGGTCGTGGTGGTGACGAGGTAGCGGTCCTCGGCGACGCGGATGACGGTGCCGTCGTCGAAGACCATGCCGTCCGGGCGGCACATCACGCCGTAGCGGATCATGCCGACCTTCAGGGTGCTCATCATGTTGGTGTAGAGCAGGTTCAGGAAGACGCCCGCGTCCGGGCCCTGGACGTCGATCTTGCCGAGGGTGGAGGCGTCCATGAAGCCGACGCCCTCGCGGGTGGCGGCGCACTCGCGCAGCACCGCCGCCTCGATGTCCTCGCCGTCCCGCGGGTAGTACCAGGGGCGCTTCCACTGGCCGACGTTCTCGAACAGCGCGCCGTGCTCGACGTGCCAGTCGTGCAGGGCGGTCGTACGCACCGGGTCGCTCAGCACGCCCCGGTCGCGGCCGGCGAGCGCCGCGAAGGAGACCGGGGTGTACGGCGGCCGGAAGGTCGTCGTACCGAGCGCGGAGATGTCCACGCCGAGGAGTTCGGCGACGACACCGCTGGCGAGGACGCCGGAGGTCTTGCCCTGGTCGTTGGCGGTACCGGCGGTGGTGTAGCGCTTGGTGTGCTCGACCGAGCGCATGCCGGCGCCGGTCGCGCGGGCCAGGTCGTCGACGGTGACGTCGCGTTGGAGGTCGACGAAGCGGGGGCCGTCCGAGGCGCCGGGGACGACGAACACGTGCATCGGCGCGGTCGGGGCCGGCTGCGCGGGGACCTCGGGCAGGCTCGGCACCGAGGGGGTGTAGCCCTCGGCCTCGACGGCACGGGTGCCGGCGGCCGCGCCCTGCGCGAGGACGGCGGCCGGGTCGAGGACACCGCTCGCGCTGCCCGCGACCTCGACCGCCTGACGGCAGCTGTCGGGGACGAAGGAGCCCAGCGTCTCGTCGTGGCGGAGCTTGCCGCCCGCCTGGCTGTAGAGGTGGGCCACCGGGTTCCAGCCGCCGGAGACCAGCAGGAGGTCCGCGGCGAACTCCCGGCGTCCCGTGGACTCGCCGTACGGGGCGACGGTCACGGCGGTGATCCGCGGGTCTCCCTCCGTGCCGATGACCGCGTGGCCGGGCAGGACCTCGATGCCGGCAGCTTCCGCGCGCTCGGCCCACTCCCCCGGTTCCGGGCGGGTGTCGACGATCGCCGCGATGTCCACGCCTGCGGTACGAAGGTCCAACGTTGCCGCGTACGCGCTGTCGTTGGTGGTGAAGACCACCGCGTGGCGGCCGGGCAGGACGCCGTGGCGATGGACGTACGTACGGGCCGAGGCGGCCAGCATCACGCCGGGGCGGTCGTTGTCCGGGAAGGCCAGCGAGCGCTCGTGGGCGCCGGTGGCGAGGACGACTCGGCGGGCGCGGATGCGGTGGACGCGTTCGCGCGAGACGTGGGCCGGGGCCGCGGCGCCGAGGTGGTTCGTACGGCGCTCGACGGCGAGGAGGTGGTTGTCGTCGTAGTAGCCGAAGACGGTGGTGCGGGTCAGGACCCGGACGTCGGGGGCGGTGCCGAGGAGGTCGGTGATCTCCCGGATCCAGTCCGCGTGTTCGCCGGTGCCGAGGAGGCTGCCGCCGAGTTCGGGGCGGTCGTCGGCGAGGATGACGCGGGCGCCGGTGTTCGCTGCGGCGGCCGCTGCGGCGAGGCCGGCCGGGCCGGCGCCGACGATCAGGACGTCGCAGTGGGCGTGTACGGCGTCGTAGCGGGCCGGGTCCGGTTCCGTGGCGAGGCGGCCCTGGCCGGGGAGGCTGGTGGCGACGAGGCCGTCGTAGAGCTCGACGGTGGTCGCGGGGAGCATCGGCTCGGGGAACGGGGCCTCTATCTGGATGACCGCGTTGGGCTCCTCCGGACCTGCGGAGAAGATGCCACGGGGGCGGCCGAGCTTGATGCTGGTGCCGGCCTGGATGACGCCGTTGGCCAGGAGGGCCGAAGCGAGGGTGTCGCCTTCTACGCCCTGGTATTCGGTGCCGTCGAAGGTGAAGCCGAGTGTGCGCTTTTGGGTGCGGCGGTGTTGCGGGGGCTCCGCCCCCGTACCCCCGGTCGGCCCCGAAAGGGCCTCGTCCTCAATCGCCGGACGGGCTGAAGGGGTTACGGACGGTTGGAATGTGGCCGGTCGCGGCTCCAAGCCCTCCGGCCGTCCCTCCCCCGTCCGATACACCGTCAAGATCTCGTTCGTCGACGTGTCCCGTACCGCGTTGAACCACCGTCGGCAGCCCGCCGCATGGCTCCAGCGTTCGGCGAACGCGCCCTTCGTGTTGTCGCGGAAGAAGAGGTAGCGGGCCCACTCCTCGTCGCTCAGGGCGGACGGGTCCTGGGGGTAGGCCACGTGGGCCTGGCCGCCGTAGTGGAACTCGGCCTCGTCGCGGGGCCCGCACCACGGGCAGGGGATCAGCAGCATGTCGTTCGGCTCCCTTGAGGATCCCTAGTGGGCCACCGCGGCCGCGCCGTGCTCGTCGACGAGCGCGCCGGTGGTGAAACGGTCGAGCGAGAAGGGGGCGTTGAGGGGGTGGGGGTCGTCGTTGGCGATCGTGTGGGCGTAGACCCAGCCGACGCCCGGGGTGGCCTTGAAACCGCCCGTGCCCCAGCCGCAGTTGAGGTAGAGGTTGTCCACCGGGCTGAGGCCGATGATCGGTGAGGCGTCGGGGCTGACGTCGACGATGCCGCCCCAGGTGCGCAGGACGTGGGCGCGCGCGAAGACCGGGAACAGCTCCAGGGCCGCGGCCATCTGCTCCTCGATGATGTGGAACGCGCCGCGCTGGGTGTAGGAGTTGTACGCGTCGATGCCCGCGCCCATCACCAACTCGCCCTTGTGGGCCTGGCTGACGTACACGTGGACCGCGTTGGACATCACGACGGTCGGGTGCACCGGCTCCAGCAGTTCGGAGACCAGGGCCTGCAACGGGTGGCTCTGGACCGGGAGTTCGATGCCGGCCATGGCGGCGAGGACCGAGGTGTGGCCCGCCGAGCACAGGGCCACCTTGCCCGCCGCTATCGGGCCCAGGTTGGTCTGGACACCGACGACCCGGTTGCCGACCACGTCCAGCCCTGTGACCTCGCAGTTCTGGATGATGTCGATGCCCGCGGCGTCCGCGGAGCGGGCCAGGCCCCAGGCCACGTGGTCGTGCTTGGCGATGCCGGCGCGGGGCTGGTAGGTGGCGCCGAGCACCGGATAACGCACGTCCGGGGAGATGTTGACGATCGGGCAGATCTCGCGCACGCCCTCCGCGTCGACCCATTCGGCGTCCACGCCGTTGAGGCGGTTCGCCTCGACACGGCGGACGCTGTCGCGGACGTCCTGGAGGCTGTGGGCGAGGTTCAGCACCCCGCGCTGGGAGAAGAGGATCGGGTAGTCCAGCTCGTCCGCGAGGCCCTCCCAGAGCTTGAGGGCGTGCTCGTAGATGCCCGCGCTCTCGTCCCAGAGGTAGTTGGAGCGGATGATCGTGGTGTTGCGGGCCATGTTGCCACCCGCGAGCCAGCCCTTCTCCAGCACGGCGACGTTGGTGATGCCGTGGTTCTTCGCCAGGTAGTGGGCGGTGGCCAGGCCGTGTCCGCCGCCGCCGACGATGACGACGTCGTACGACCGCTTCGGCTCGGGCGTGCGCCACAGCCAGTCGGGGTGTTCCGGCAGCTCGGCGCCGGGGGTACGGGGGCTCATACGGTGTTCGCATTCCTCTCGGCGGCCTCGACGACGTTGGCGAGCAACATCGCGCGGGTCATGGGGCCCACCCCGCCCGGCATCGGCGCGATCCAGCCCGCCACCTGCCGTGCGTCCGGGTGGATGTCGCCGACCAGCCCGCTGTCGGTGCGGGTGATGCCGACGTCCAGGACGGCCGCGCCGGGGCGCAGCATGTCGCCGGTGATCAGGCCGGGCGAGCCGGCGGCCGCGACGACGATGTCCGCCTCGCGGACGTGCCAGGCGAGTCCCTTGGTGCCGGTGTGGCAGAGGGTGACCGTGGCGTTCTCGGAGCGGCGGGTGAGGAGCAGGCCGATCGGGCGGCCGACCGTGATGCCCCGGCCGACCACGCAGACCCGGGCGCCGGCGAGCGGTACGTCGTAGCGGCGCAGGAGTTCGACGATGCCGCGCGGGGTGCAGGGCAGCGGGGCGTCGACGCCGAGGACGAGCCGGCCGAGGTTGACGGGGTGCAGTCCGTCGGCGTCCTTGGCCGGGTCCATGCGTTCCAGCACGGCGTTGGCGTCCAGGTGCTTGGGGAGCGGGAGTTGCACGATGTACCCGGTGCAGGCGGGGTCGGCGTTGAGTTCGTCGATGACGTCCTCGACCTGCTGCTGGGTGGCGTCGGCGGGCAGGTCGCGGCGGATGGACGCGATGCCGACCTGCGCGCAGTCGCGGTGCTTGCCGCCGACGTAGGCGTGGCTGCCGGGGTCCTCGCCGACCAGGACGGTGCCGAGGCCGGGCGGGCGGCCGGTGGTGGCGGTCAACTTGGCCACGCGCTCGGTGAGTTCGCGGCGGATGTCGGCGGCGGTCGCCTTGCCGTCGAGCAGTTGAGCGGTCATCGTCTTCCCTCGGTCAGCCACGGAGGCGGGACATGGTCGGGTCGAACAGGGGCTCCTCGGCGACGACGGCCTCGACCCGCTGGTCGAAGTAGCCGATGTGCAACGCCGTGCCGGGGGTGGTGAGTTCGGCCGGGAGCCAGGCGTACGCGATGCCCTTGCCGATCGTGTAGCCGTAGGCGGCGCTGGTGACGTAGCCGACGGCCTGCTCGCCGTCGTAGACCGGCTCCTTGCCGAGGACGACCGAGTGCGGGTCGTCGATGGTGAGGCAGGTCAGCTTCCGTCGTACCTCCGACTTACGGCGCTCCAGGGCGGCCTTGCCGATGAAGTCGTCCTTGTCGGCCTTGACGGCGAAGCCGACGCCGGCCTCGTAGGCGTCGTGCTCGTAGGTCATGTCGGTGCCGAAGGAGCGGTACCCCTTCTCCAGGCGGAGGCTGTTGAAGGCACCGCGTCCGGCGATGATCCCGCCGAGCGGCTCGGCGGCCGCCCACAGGGTGTCCCAGAGCTTGAGGCCCTGGTGCCCTGACGACCGTTGCGGCCGCCGCTGTCGCGGGTGGCGCCGGCCTCGCCGTCGCCGACTCCGGCGCGCAGGGCGCCGCTGCCC
>NZ_JBEYVC010000186.1:0-20924 GCF_040643855.1 Streptomyces sp. NPDC047072
CCTTTGGCGCGTGCACCCCGCGGGGCCGCGTTCCGGCCGCCCGGGGCCCACCGCGTCCGCGCCCCCCCCCCACCCGCCCCCCCCCCCCCACCCCGCGGTTAGTGTGGGGGCGGGGCGCGGGGCCCCCGCCGGGACAACCGGCAAGCAGGCGGCGCCCGTTGCCGGTCCGCGGCGCCGTCGGCTGGCGCTCGGGGCCGCCACCGCCCTGGGGGTGGTGACGGCCGCCGTGTGGTCGTACGCCGGGCTGGGCGACGACACCGGCAAGGGCACGGACGGTACGACAGGCCACGCCAAGGATGTCGCCGCCACCGCGTCGGTCACGGTCTTCAACGTGGAGCCGACCTGCCGCGCCCGGGCGGCCGAGCGCCCCCAGCAGTGCAGTCTCGGTCTGGCGGTCAACCCGCTCGCCCCGTACACCATCGACAACGTCGTACCCACCCGGGTGTGGCACGGGGACGTGCTCACCGCGGAGTGCCGGACCCTTCAGGGTCTTCCCGTCACCGACGAGGAGGGCGCCCGCACCACCGAGTGGTACCGGGTCCGGCTGCCGGAAGGGGCGGGGCAGACCCGGGCGTGGCTCCCGGCCGTGCGCACCAAGGACCGGCCCGCCCTGTCCGAGTGCCGGTGACCGTCACTTGCAGGTGTCGATGGTCCGGCCGTCGTTGTCCTTGGCCTCGTCGTTGCCCCATTTCTGGAGGTAGTAGGCGGAGACGTACGCCCTGCCGCTGCCGCCCGGTGTGACCTCGTCGAGGTCGGTCAGCAGCCACCAGTGGTTGTACGAGGTGCCCACGCGCACCTCGTCGCCCCACTTCTTGCACAGGACGTAGTTGGTGCCCTTGCGCAGGGTGCCCTGGGGCGCGCAGCGCGGTGTGGTCTCGCCGACGCAGTCGACGTCCGCGTAGCCGGTGGCGTCGGCGTAGGTGTCCACCCAGAACCGGGTCGGCTGGCCGCCCCCGCCGCCTCCGTCGCAGGCGTTGGTGCTGGTGACCTGCGGGAACGGGCCGTTCGGACTGAGGTGGTACTCGGTGCCCTGGATCACCGGGTTGACCATCTCGTCGGTCTCGCCGTCGTTGTCGCCGTTGGTGTCGTAGAGCTGCTCGTAGTGCAGGTGGGCCTCCTCGGTGCCCTCCAGGCCCAGCCGCCCGATCGGTTCGCCGGCGGCGACGCGCTGGCCCAGGGTGACGTCCCTGCGGTCCATGTGCAGGTAGACCGTGAACCAGCCGCCGCCGTGGTTGATCTCGAGGCCGCCGGGGTCGAAGAACTCGGTGACGGTGCCCGCGGCGGAGGCGGTGACCGTGGCGCCGAGGGTGGGCCCGTCGACGTGGTACATGTCGATCTTCTTGTCGTCGGGCGCGTGGCCCAGGTACGTCTGGAGCTGCCATGTCTGTCCGCACGGGAACGGCAGTCTGAAGTCCGGGCGGGCGGCGGGTGCCGCCGACGCGGCCGGGGCGCTCGCGCACAGTCCCGCCGTCATCAGCAGCGCGGCCAGCACCGCCGCCCAGCCCGTTCTTCCTCGGAGCCACAGCCTCACGGGTCCTCGCCCTCCTCCTGGTCGGTGATCGCCTCACGACAGTGCCGCAGCGGCGCGGAGAAGGGACTCCGGGACGTTACAGGGTGCCGGTCAGGTGCCGCACTCGCGGGTCACTCCGCCGGTCGCGTCGCCCTTGAGGTAGATACCGCTGACGTAGCCCACCCCGCCCGCGCTCAGCGGGAGTTCGACCCACTTGTCGTTCGTGTAGCCCTCGGCGGTGACGAGCTGGCCGGTCTTCCAGCAGTTCGCCGGGTAGGTCTGGTTGGGGTAGACCGTGCTCTTGATCTCGCACGAAGTGCTCGCGCAGGCACGGACGTTGGCCTGCGCCCACGCCGTGACGGTCGTCTGGCCACCACCCCCGTCGTCGGTCGGCTGGAAGGTGACGTCCACCCAGTCGTTGTCCGTCATGCCGAGGCCGTCCCAGAAGGTGCCGTCGGCCAGGTCGATGCCGGCCGGATTGGCGACCCGGCGGCCGAACTCGTCGAGGCCGCCGTTGTAGCCGGACTGGTAGGCCGCCTGGGCCTCCGGGGTGCCCTGGGGCAGGTCGCGCCACATCTGCCGCTGGGCGGGCGGGTTCCAGTAGTCGTCCTGGGTGTTCCACGGGCCGACGTCCCACACGGGGGCGGTCTCGCAGCGTCCCGTCCGCGCGTAGCACAGCCGTACCTGGTACTCGCGGCCGCCGTTGCTCGCCAGCATCCGGCGCGAGGGCAGGGCGACGAAGTGGTCGCGGGGCTGGATGACATGGCCGTTGGCGGTGGTCTGCCCGGTCAGGCCCTCGCGGGTGGCGAAGAGCCGGTAGGTGACGGAGGCGGCGGCCGCCGTGCCCGTCTCCGCGCGTGCGGCGGAGCGGGCCGGGTCGGCGTGCACGGAGACGGCGGAAACGATCGGGGAGGCGCTGCCGGTTCCGAAAAGGGTCAGGCGCACCTGGAGGACGGAGACGGCTTCCGCCAGCCGCAGCCGCCCGGCCGAGTCGGGGGTGGTCCACTGGGTCCACCGGCCGGGGTGGGCGCTGCCGCGCACCTCGGTCAACAGCTGTGTTCCTGACGGCACTTCGGCCTTCGGGGCGACCGTGAAGGTGTCGGCCTGCCGGCCGAGGCTGCGGGCGGGCGCGGTGTAGACGGCGAACGCCTTGCCGGGGGCGGAGGGGGTGCGGGTGCGGCGGTCGCCGATGGTGAGGCCGCCGTCGGTGCGATGGCGGATGTTGTGCTGGTCGGCCGACCGGTCGGCGAGATCGATCCGCCAGTCGGCGGCCGGCCGGTCGGCGGCGGGTCTTTCCCCAGCGGTGCCGGCTCGGGGTCCCGCGCCGTCGGCGGCCGCGGCGGTGAGGGGCGACAGCCCTCCCACGACGAGCAGGGCGCACAGGCCCCGTATCAGTCTTCCTCTGCTGGATGGCACCACGTGTCTCCTGTCGGGTTCGCTGATGTGCGGCTGATCAGCTGAGCCCTATCGGTCGACGTCGTGCGCCGTCACTCCGGAATGTCCCAGGTACCGCCCGGGCGGCGGTCATGCATAGGCCCGTGCCGACGGCCCGCCCGACGCCGTAGCGGTCAGGAGTGCGCCCGCTCCGCCACCGGTACCGCGTTCTCGCGTACGTGGTCCAGGAAGCGCGCGGACTGCGGCGGGAGGGTCCGCGAGGTCAGCCGGGCGATGCCGATGTCCCGGGCGCCGTCCACGTCGGTGACCTTCAGGTACGACGGCGCGCCGGCCGGAGCGGCGGCGTGCGGGCGCGGGACGAGCGCGACGCCCAGACCGGCGCTGACCAGACCGCGCAGGGTGGCCACCTCGTCCCCCTCGAAACCGATCCGGGGACTGAAGCCGGCGGCGCGGCACAACTCCTCGGTGACGGCACGCAGTCCCTGTTCGTGGCGGAGCATGATGAAGGGCTCGTCGGCCACCTCGGCCAGACGGGCCCGCTTGCGTCCGGCCATCCGGTGCCCGGGAGGCACGGCCAGCCACAGCGGCTCGACCAGCAGCCGCTCCCAGGTGATCAAGGGGTGGCCGGGGTCGCCCGCGGTCAGGAGGAGGTCGGCCGTGCCGTCCAGGAGCGCCTCGACGAGGACGGCCTCGCTCCCCTGGCGCAGCTCGAAGCGGGAGCGCGGGTTGCGGTGCCGGAAGCCGGTGATCAGGGGCGGCAGCAGCCAGGTCCCCAGGGAGTGCAGGAACGCGAGCGGGATCAGGCCCGATTCCGGGGAAACCGTCTCGTGGACCACGCGCAGGCCGCGGTCCAGCTCTTCCAGGGCCGCGTCCGCGTGCTCCTTGAAGGCCCGCCCGGCCGGTGTCAGCCGGAGCAACCGGCCCACCTGCTGGAGGAGTTCGGCCCCGACCTCCTGTTCCAGCCGGCGCAGCGCCCGGGACAGCGCGGGCTGCGTGAGGTGCGCGTCCGCCGCGGCCTGGGTCACGGTCGCGCCGTCGGCCACGGCGACGAAACACCGCAGTACCTGCACATCCATAGGATCCATGCTAACGGCGCATGAATCGCCGTCCATACAGGCATTGGACGCATGGAAGCGGACAGACGACCCTGGAAGGAACAGAGAACGGCCCCGCACACCTCACGGAGCGACGATGAGCACCCGCTGGAACGCAACGGAGAACAGGTTCGAGACCTCGGCGCGCGGCCGTGCCGTACTGGCCGATCCCCGACTGAACCGGGGTACGGCGTTCACCGCGCCCGAGCGGCGGGACCTGGGGCTCGACGGTCTGATCCCGCCGCGTGTGCTCACCCTCGACGAGCAGGCCGACCGCGCCTACGGGCAGTACCGCGCGCAACCCACGGACCTGGCGAAGAACGTCTGCCTGACCGCTCTGCACGACCGCAACGAGGTGCTGTTCTACCGGCTCTTGAGCGATCACCTCGCCGAGATGCTGCCCATCGTGTACACGCCGACGGTCGGCACCGCGATCGAGCGGTACAGCAACGAGTACCGACGCCCGCGCGGCGTCTACCTGTCGGTCGACGCCGCCGAGGACATGGAACGCGCCCTGAGCGCCTCCGGGTTGGGAGCCGAGGACGTCGACCTGGTGGTGGCGACCGACGGCGAGGCCATCCTCGGCATCGGCGACTGGGGCGTGGGCGGTATCGACATCGCGGTGGGCAAGCTCGCCGTGTACACGGCCGCGGCCGGCATCGACCCGGCCCGCACCCTGGCCGTCGTCCTGGACGTCGGCACCAACCGCGAGCAACTCCTCGACGATCCCCTGTACTTGGGCAACCGTCACCCCCGGGTGGACAGGGACACGTACGACGCGTTCATCGAGCGGTACGTCATCACCGCGGAGCGGCTCTTCCCGGACGCGCTGCTGCACTTCGAGGACTTCGGCCCGGCCAACGCCCGCCGGATCCTTGACCGTTACCGCAGTGAGCACTTCGTCTTCAACGACGACATCCAGGGCACCGGCGCGGTCAATCTCGCCGCGGTCCTGTCCGGCGTGCGCGCCAGCGGGACGCCGCTGCCGGAGCACCGGGTCGTGGTGTTCGGCGCCGGTACGGCAGGCATGGGCATCGCCGACCAGCTGCGGGACGCGATGGTCGCCGAGGGCCTGAGCCGCGAGGAGGCCACCGGGCGATTCTGGGCCGTGGACCGCTACGGCCTCCTCACCGAGGGCCAGGAGGAGCTGCGCGACTTCCAGGCCCCCTACGCCCGCTCCGCCGACGAGGTCGCCGACTGGCGGCGGGACGAGAAGGTGGGCGGCGTGTCCCTGGAGGAGGTGGTGCGCCGGGTGCGTCCGACCGTGCTGATCGGCACCTCCGGCCAGGGCGGCGCCTTCACCGAGTCCGTGGTCCGGGAGATGGCGGCGCACACCGACCGCCCGATCGTCCTGCCGATGTCCAACCCGACCCGGCTGGCCGAGGCGGTGCCCGCGGACCTGCTGGAGTGGACCGAGGGGCGTGCGCTCGTCGCCACCGGCAGCCCCTTCGACCCGGTCACCCGGGACGGGGTCACCTACGAGATCGGCCAGGCCAACAACGCGCTGATCTTCCCCGGGCTCGGTCTCGGCGTCGTCGTCGCCCGCGCCACCCGGGTCACCGACGCCATGCTCTCCGCGGCGGCGCACGCCGTGGCCGTCGAGATCGACTCCTCGGCCGCCGGCGCGCCCCTGCTGCCGCGCACCACCGACCTGCGCCGCACGTCCGCCGCGGTGGCCGTCGCAGTGGCTCGCGCGGCGGCCGAGGACGGCGTCGCGCGCGAGAGCGTGGACGAGTCGCTCGAGGAGCGGGTACGGCAGGCCATGTGGGAGCCGGTGTACCGGCCCGTCGTCGCGGTCTGACGGCCGTCGGGACTTCACCACCATGAGCAGCCAGGCGTACGACGTCCCGCGCCCCGCGACCCGGCCGGCAGCCTCCGTGGAGGACGCCGGAACGGGCCGGGTTCTGGTACCGCTGCTGGTCCTGACCCTGCTCAGCGGGGTGATCGACGCGGTCAGCCTCCTCGGGCTCGGCCATGTGTTCGTGGCGAACATGACCGGCAACCTCGTCCTCGCCGGCCTCGCCCTCGTCGGCTCCCCCGGGGCCTCGCTCTCCGGGGCACCGGTGGCGCTCGGGGGTTTCCTCGCCGGAACGCTGCTCGTCCGTGCGGTCGCTCCTCATCACGTCGGCCCGCGGACCCTGCTGGGGCTGTGCGCGGCGCTGGAGACGGCGCTGTCCGTCGGGGCGGCGACGGCATGGTCGTACGACTCGACGACCCTGCCGATCCTGCTGTGCGCGGTGGCGCTGGGGGCGCAGAACGCGGCGGTCCGGCGGGTCGGGGTGCCGGGCATGACGACCACGGTGATGACCAGCACGCTGACCGGCCTGTTCGCCGACCGTGCGGAGGGACGTGTCGCGGCGACCTCCCGACGCCAGGCGCTCAGCGTCCTCACGCTGGTCGCGGGGGCGGCGCTGGGGGCGGTCGTCGTACGGGAGAGCGATCCGCGGTGGGCGCTCCTGGGCGTCGCGGTGCTCGCCGCCGTCGCAGCCGTCGCACTGCTTGTGTGGCAGGGGTCACATCGAGAGGAAAACCCGCGGCGCGTTCCGGGCGTCTAGACGGTGTGAGATCAGCAAAGGCACCGCTGCACGAACTGGACGAGGAGCGTCTCGTCCGGCTGGTGGCCAAGGGCGACCGTGCCGCGTTCGAGGAGTTGTACCGGCGTACCTCGCCGTGGATGGCGGTGCGGTTGCGCCGTCGCTGTGGGGACGAGCAGGTCGTCGCCGAGGTCATGCAGGAGACGTATCTGGCGGTGTGGCGTGCGGCGGGCGCGTTCGCCGGGACCGCGGTCGGGGGGTCGGCCGTCGGCTGGCTGTGGACGATCGCCGCGCGCCGGCTGGTCGACGCGTTCCGGCGCCGGGCCCACCACGCGGAGCCGCCGCCCGCCGCCGCGCTGCCCGAGGTGGCACCCGCCGCCGAGGAGGAGGCGCTCGCGACGACGGTCGGCGGTGACGTCGGCGACGCGCTGCGGCACCTCGCGCCGGAACTCCGACAGGTACTGCAGGCGCTGGTGCTCGACGGGCTGTCCGTCCGGGAGACCGCCGTCCTGCTCGGGCTGCCCGAGGGCACGGTCAAGACCCGTGCCCGGCGGGCCCGGATCGCGATGCGGAGGGCGCTGGCATGAGTGGGGAACACGCATCCGTGCGGATCATCGAGGGGTACGCGAGGGGCGGCACGGAGCTCGCCCCCGACGAGGTGTGGGCCGTGGAGGCCCATCTGGAGGCGTGCCGGGAGTGCCGCGACCGGCTGGCGGTCGTGGTCCGGGCCGAGGTGCCCGCCGTGGCGTCGCTGGTCGACGACGTGTGGTCCGGCCTCGCACCCGGGCTGGCGGTCACCGCCACCGTGCGGCCCCGGCGGCGCCGGTTGTCGAGGTGGATGACGCCCGCGATGGTGACGTGGCCGGTCATGGTCGTGGGGCTCACGCTGCTGGCGTGGCTGCTCGACGTCGTCGCCGGCGACTCCGCCTTCGGCGAGGTGTCGCCGGTGCTGCTGCTCGCACCGGTCCTGCCCGTGCTCGGCGTCGCCGCGGCGTGGTCGAGGGGTCTGGATCCGGCGTACGAGCTGACGGCCTCGGTACCGAGGGCCGGGCTCCCTCTCCTGCTGCGGCGCACGGTGGCCGTACTCGCCGTGGTCGTCCCCGCGCTGCTGGTGGGCGGATGGGTGACGGGCGTGATGGTGGCCCAATGGCTGCTGCCCTGCCTGGCGTTCACGGCGGCCACGCTGGCGCTCGGCGGTGTCCTCGGCGTGACCCGGGCGGCCGGTGTGCTGGCGGTCGTGTGGGCCGGCGTCGTCGTGGCGCCGACCCTGGCCACCGGCCGTACGACCTTCGCCCTGCAGTCCGGCGGGCTGCCCGCGTGGGCGCTGATCCTCGCACTCGGCACCGGTGTCGTGATCGCCCGCAGGGGCGCGTACTCCGTGCTGGGAGCCCATCGATGACCATCGGAAGGGAAGAGAACATGACGTCCGCGGTGAGCGCGGCCGACCTCGCGCCGACGCCGTACGCCTGGGAGATCAGGGCGACGGGGCTGAAGGTCAGGGTCGGCAGGAAACGAATGGCCGTCGACGGCCTCGACCTGTCGCTGGGCACCGGTGTCCACGGGCTCCTCGGGCCCAACGGGGCGGGCAAGACCACCCTCATCCGGGCGCTGGCCACCGTGCTGCGGCCCACCGAGGGCTCGTTGGAGCTGCTCGGCGAGTCCGTGGGCGACAGGGGCGAGCATCGTGCGCTGCGTCGCCGGATCGGCTATCTGCCGCAGGAGTTCGGCTACTACAAGCGCTTCACGGTGCGCGAGTTCGTCGAGTACATGGCGTGGCTCAAGGAGGTGCGCAAGGCCGACATCCCCGGTGCTGTCCAGCGTGCCGTGGAGCGGGTGGGGCTGGCGGACCGGGCCGACTCGCGGCTGAAGTCGCTCTCGGGCGGCATGGTGCGCCGGGTCGGCATCGCCCAGGCGATCGTCAACGACCCGACGGTCCTGCTGCTGGACGAGCCGACGGTCGGCCTGGACCCGGCACAGCGGCTGCGCTTCCGCGAGCTGCTCCAGGAACTCGGCACGGACACCTGCGTGGTCGTCTCGACGCATCTGGTGGAGGACGTGGCCGCCGCCTGCACCGACGTGGTGCTCTTCGCCGAGGGCCGCCTGGTCTTCCAGGGAACCCCGGACGAGCTGGCCGCCGCGGGCGGTCCCGAGCACGTGGGCGACAGCCCGCTGGAGCGCGGCTACTCGGCGCTGCTGCAGGGCCCCGAGCGGGAGAGGGGCGCCTGGTGAACACCCGTGTTCTGCGTACTGAGTTGAAGCGTTCCGTCGCCCCCTGGGCCGGTGCGCTGATCCTGACGACAGCGTTGGCGTTCCTGCACATACCGGGCGGCATGTTCGCCAGGGGCACCACGGCCTGGACGGCCCAATGGACCTCGCTGGCCCTGTGGACCCGCTCCCTGCTGTTCTACCTGTGGCCGCTCGCCGTGGGCTTCGGGGCGTTGCAGGGCCTGCGCGACCACCGCTCGAAGATGACCGAGCTGCTCGCGACCACCCCGCGTCCCGCGTGGCAGCGCGCCGCGGCGCCGGCCGGCACGACGGCCGTCACACTGGCGTCGGCCTTCGCCCTGCTCGTCGTCTCGGGCGCGGTCCAGGTGGTGGCCCACACCGAGTACACGCATCTCGGGTGGCTGCCGATCTCGCTGGTGGCGGTGGTTTCGCTCGTCGCCGGTGCCCTGCTGGGGATGGGCACCGGGCGGGCCCTGCCGTCCGTGCTCACCCCGCCGCTGCTGACGATGGCCGCCTTCGCGTTCACGGCGCTCCTGCAGTCGTCGCTGGGCCGGACGGAGCGGGACACGGCGTCCGGGTTTCCGGTCACCGAGCCCAACCAGCTCTCCCTGCTGTCACCGGCGGTGCAGGAGGTCCGCAACACCCTCGTCACGCTTTCCGCCTCCGTGCACATCGGCCAGACCGTCTGGATGCTCGGCATGGCCGCGACTGGCTTCGCGCTGCTGGTCGCCGCGCGACCGCGCACCCGGCTGCTCGCCCTGACCCCCGTCCTGGCGGGCGCGGCGATCGCCCTGCTCGTCCTGCCCTCCGCCCCGGACCGGATGTACGTCGTCGACAAGGCCGCCGCGAAGCTGGTGTGCGACGGACCCGTGTGCGTGACGAAGACCCAGCAGGCGCGTCTCACCGACCTCGCGGGGCCCGGCAAGGAGGCGCTGCGGCTGCTGCACGGCGCCCTGGGTACCGAGGCCCCGGTCTCGATCCAGGAGACCGACACCGTCCAGCCGGAGGGCTCCATCCCCAAGTGGTCCGCAAGGACCGTCTCCTTCGACTTCGACGACTCCCTCATCGACGCGGCCAAGGGCGGGGAACTCACCTGGGCCCTCGTCGGCAAGGGCCTGGTGCCGGGGTGCTCCCCCGTCGGCTGGAGCGGTACAGGGGGCGAGGACGTCGCGCGGACCGTCGCGGTCGGCTGGGTCCTCGGCGACCTCAAGTCGCTGCCCGACACGGTGGAGAGCCTGCGCCGTTACGTCGACGGCGAGGCTCGCCCGGTGTGGCGGAAGTTCCGGGCGCTGCCCGCGGCCGAGCAGCGCTCGCGGATCGACGCCATGCGCACCGCAGCGCTCTCCTGCAAGGGGGACGCGCTCGACGCGCTGACCGGCGGTGCGTCCCGGTGAGATGGCTGATGCTGTACGCGCGCTCGCGCCAGGTACCCGCGTCACTCGCCGCGGTGCTGGTCAGCACGGTCGCGGCAGGGGCGCTGGCCCGGGGCGAGGGGCCTGCGGATCCTCGGCTGCCGGTGCTGATCCTCGCCACAGGCGCGATGGCGGCCTCCATCGGGCTCGGCGGGCAGGAACCCGCGCTGGACCGGACGGCCGCGATCCGCTGGGCGCCGCGCAGGGCGGGGCACGTCCTGCTCGCGGGTGCGGTCGTCGCCGGAGTGTTGCTGGGCGTGCAGGCCCTGGGCGCGTCCATGGCGTCCACCGCCTTCGTGGTCCGGGACAGCGCGGGCCTGATGGGACTGGCCGCGCTGGGCGCGGTCCTGTCGGGCGGCCGGTACGCGTGGACCCTGCCGTTCGCCTGGCTCTCGTACGCGTTCTTCGCCCAGCCCTCCACGAGCACGCCGACGCAGGTGGCCACCTGGCTGCTCCAGCCCTCCGGCACACCGGCGGCCACCTGGACGGCCCTGGCCCTCACCGCCGTCGGCACCTCGGCCTACGCCGTGGCGGGACCGGGCCGTTGACGGGACCATGTCCCCGATGAGCGAGAAAATCGACTTCAAGAGAAGCCTCGACGCCTATCGGGCCCAGCGGGACCGGTTCCGGATCGTGGACGTGCCCGAGCTGCGGTACCTCATGATCGACGGGCACGGCGATCCCAACACCTCACCCGCCTACGCCGAAGCGGTCAAAGCGCTCTATCCGGTGGCCTACGCACTGAAGTTCGCCAGCAAGCGGGAGCTCGGACGCGACTACGTCGTCATGCCACTGGAGGGCCTGTGGTGGGCCGAGGACATGGAGTCCTTCACGGTGGCGCGGGACAAGTCCCGCTGGGACTGGACGTTGATGATCATGACTCCGGAGTGGATCGACCATCAGCTCTTCGACGCGGCCGTACGACAGGCCGGGGCCAAAGGGCCCCTGGCCCGTCTCGACGACGTTCGCCTGGAGTCGTTGTCGGAGGGAGCCTGTGTGCAGACCCTGCACGTCGGCTCCTACGACGACGAGGCCGCCACGCTGGCTCGGATGCACCACGAGTTCATCCCAAGCAGCGGTCTCCAGATGGTGGGCAGGCATCACGAGATCTATCTCAGCGACCCCCGCAGGGTCGCCCCCGAGAAGCTGCGCACGATTCTCAGGCAGCCGGTCCGCAGGGACGCCCACCAGGTGTGCCATCCATGAGGTTCAGGCTCGGCGCGCCGAGGACATGAGGCGGGCGGCGAGGGCGGTGACGAGGTCGCGGAGTTCGTCGGGGCGCTCGATGACGAACGGCCGGTCGAGTGCGGCGAGTAGCGGGGGCAACCAGTCGAGTCGCTCTACTCTCAGCTCGACGCGCAGCCAGCGCTCGGACGCCGGGGCCGGAGCGACATCGGACTGGGGCTCCTCCAGGCTCGCCACGCTGGCCGGAAAGTGGGCGCGGATCTGCTCGACCGTCCCCTGGATCCGCAAGGTCACCTCATGCCGGTACTCGGCCGTGGCGAACCCTGACACCACGCGTTGCGCCGGATCGGGATCCGCAGGCGCGTCGAACGAGCCGGTCAGGGTCCGCGCGTCCGCGATGCGGTCGAGCCGGAAGGTGCGGTCCTCGCCGAGCTGGGCGTCCTTGCCGGTGACGTACCAGCGGCCCTCGTGGGCGACGATCCCGTACGCGTGCAGGGTGCGTTCGCTGCGCCGTCCGTCGCGGTCGGTGTAGCGGATCGAGACCGGCCGGCGGTGGCGCACCGCGTCGGCGACGGTGAGCAGGATCCCGGCGTCCGGGTGGTCCGATTCGCCGGGCCGGTCCGTGAAGGCGAGCGCTTCCAGGAGGGTGTCGAGGCGGCGGGCGATGTGCCGGGGCAGCACGCGCCGGATCTTCGCCGACGCCGTCTCGTTCGCCGTGCGGTCCGCCGTCGTCAGCCCTGCCCGGCGCCCGGCTACCAGACCGAGCAGCACGGCCAGCGCCTCGTCGTCGCTGAGCATGAGCGGGGGCAGGCGGTACCCGGGAGCGAGCCGGTACCCGCCGTAGCGGCCGCGCACCGATTCCACGGGCACGTCCAGGTCGATCAGCTGGTCCACATACCGGCGCACGGTGCGCCCCTCGACGCCGAGCCGCTCGGCGAGCTCGGCGATCGTCCGGGTGCTGCCCGACTGCAGCAGCTCCAGGAGTGTGAGGACGCGGCCGGTGGGTCGGGACATGCCCGCAGCCTAACCCCGATACAGGACCGATTCTGTCCCCTATTCCTCCTAGCCTGCGACGTGCACACCTTCAGCACAGCCCAGGAGATACCCATGGACTTCGTCTCGATCCGCATCATCACCGGCGACGTGGCGCGCCTCGTCGAGTTCTACGAGCGCGCCACCGGGGCCCGGGCGACGTGGGCCAACGAGGACTTCGCCGAACTCAGGACCGCGGGCGCCACCCTCGCGATCGGCAGCACCCGCACCGTCCCGCTGTTCGCCCCGGGGTCCGCCCGCCCGGCGGAGAACCACAGCGTGATCACGGAGTTCCTCGTCGACGACGTGGACAGCACCTACAAGAACCTGGCCGACTTCGTCACCGACGTCGTCAAGGAGCCCACCACGATGCCCTGGGGCAACCGGGCCCTGCTCTTCCGCGACCCCGACGGCAACCTCGTCAACTTCTTCACCCCCGTCACCCCGGAGGCCATCGCGAAGTTCGCCCGCTGAGACCGAGGTCTCGCCGCTACGCCTCCAGCGCCGCGAGCACCACCGACCTGGCCTCCTCCTGGACCCGGCTCAGGTGATCGGCACCGAGGAAGGACTCCCCGTAGATCTTGTAGACGTCCTCCGTGCCCGAAGGACGCGCCGCGAACCAGGCGTTGGCGGTGGCGACCTTGATGCCGCCGAGGGCGGCGCCGTTGCCGGGGGCCTCGGTGAGGACCTGGGTGACCGGGTCGCCGGCGAGGGTGTCGGCGGTGACCTGGCTCGGGGAAAGCTTGGCGAGCAGGGCCTTCTCCTCGCGGGAGGCCGGGGCGTCGACGCGGGCGTAGGCGGGGGCGCCGAAGCGGTCGGTGAGTTCCGCGTAGTGCTGCGACGGCGTCTTCCCGGTGACCGCGGTGATCTCCGAGGCGAGCAGCGCCAGGATGATGCCGTCCTTGTCGGTGGTCCACACCGAGCCGTCCCGGCGCAGGAAGGACGCGCCCGCCGACTCCTCGCCCCCGAAGCCGAGCGTGCCGTCGGACAGTCCGTCCACGAACCACTTGAATCCGACGGGGACTTCGACCAGTTCACGGCCGACGTCCGCCGCGACCCGGTCGATCATGCTCGACGAGACCAGGGTCTTGCCGATCCCGGCGCCCGTCGGCCACTGCTCCCGGTGGGAGAAGAGGTAGGAGATCGCCACGGCCAGGTAGTGGTTGGGGTTCATCAGGCCGCCGTCCGGCGTGACGATGCCGTGCCGGTCGGCGTCGGCGTCGTTGCCGGTGGCGATGTCGAAGCGGTCGCGCCGTTCGATGAGGGATGCCATGGCGTACGGCGAGGAGCAGTCCATGCGGATCTTGCCGTCCCAGTCCAGCGTCATGAACCGCCAGGTGGGATCGGTGAGCGGGTTCACCACGGTCAGGTCGAGCCGGTGCTGCTCGGCGATCCGACCCCAGTAGGCGACGGAGGCGCCGCCCAGCGGATCGGCGCCGATCCGCACCCCGGCGGACCGGATCGCGTCCAGGTCCAGCACGTTCGGCAGGTCGGCCACGTAGGCGCCGAGAAAGTCGTGGCGGCCGGTACCGGGTGCGGCGAGCGCGCGGGTGTACGGGATGCGCCGTACGTCCTTCAGGCCGCCGGTGATGATCTCGTTGGCGCGGTCCTGGATCCAGGAGGTAGCGTCCGAGCCGGCCGGGCCGCCGCTCGGCGGGTTGTACTTGAAGCCGCCGTCGGCGGGCGGGTTGTGCGAGGGGGTGACGACCACGCCGTCGGCGAGGCCGGAGGTGCGGCCGCGGTTGTGGGTGAGGATGGCGTGCGAGACCGCCGGGGTGGGCGTGTAGCCGTCGGCCTGGTCGATGAGGACGGTCACGTCGTTGGCCGCGAACACCTCCAGCGCGGTGATCCGGGCGGGCTCGGACAGGGCGTGGGTGTCGGCGCCGAGGAACAGCGGGCCGTCGGTGCCCTGCGCGGCGCGGTACTCGCAGATGGCCTGGCTGGTGGCCGCGATGTGGTCCTCGTTGAACGCCGTCGCGAGGGACGAGCCGCGGTGCCCGGACGTTCCGAACGCCACCCGCTGCCCGACCTCGGCCGGGTCCGGATGCAGCGCGTAGTACGCCGTGACCAGGCGGGCCACATCGACGAGATCCTCGGGCCCTGCGACCTGTCCCGCACGCGCGTCCTGCATGTCCCGGCTCCTCCGCAACGTTGACCATGGGTTACGCCCCATTCTCCCCCACCCGGCGAGCGGCCGGACCCCGCTGTCAGACCCGCGTGGGACGGTGGTGACACGGACGGGCGGTACACCGTGGCCGTCGTGAAGGAGGGCGCTCGTGACCGGAGTCGACGCTCAGTTCCTGCGCGGCCTGTTCGACGAGGAGGGAAGTCTGCACACCTCGGGACGCACCGCGCTGTACCGGTTGTACGGCCTGGAGGGGCTGTTGTACATCGGGATCTCGATCTGTCCGCTCACCCGCGTGCGGACGCATCTGCGGGAGCAGTCGTGGGCGCCGCTGGTCGTCGGGATCCGGATCGAGTACCCGGACGACGCGGAGGCCGCGGAGCGCGAAGCCGTCCAGGACGAGCGACCGAGGTTCAACGTGGTCTTCAACGGCCCCCATCCGCCTCCCCCGCCCGACCGCGCGGCCCGCCTCCGGGCCGAACTCGCCGCCGAGCGACGGAGGTTGGCGGAGCTGGAGGCCGCCGTACCGGAGTCGGCCGCGCATCTGCGGCTCATCGCGCGGGGGATCGGCGCGAAGAGGGCGAAGATAGCGAGGCTGGCGGAGGAGGCCGGGGAGGGCTGAACAGCGGGCCCCGGAGCACGCGACCGGGGCCCACCGCCATCAGCCCAGCGTGCGTTCCAGCCGCTCCGTCACCAGCTTCACGAACCGCGTCGGCTCCTTCGGCTGGCCGCCCTCCGCCAGGACGGCCAGGCCGTGCAGCAGTTCGGCGGTCTCGGCGAGGCCGGTGCGGTCCTCGCGCTCCTCCTGGTAGGCCTGGTTCAGGCTCTCGACCAGCGGGTGGGACGGGTTGAGTTCGAGGATCCGCTTGGTGACCGGGACCTCCTGGCCCATCGCGCGGTACATCTGCTCCAGCGCCGGGGTCAGGTCGTGGGCGTCGGAGACCACGCAGGCCGGGGAGACGGTCAGCCGGGTCGACAGCCGGACGTCCTTGACGTCCTCCTCCAGCTGCTCCTTCATCCAGGCCAGCAGCCCCGCGTACGACTCGGTCCGCTTCTCCCGTTCCTCGTCGGCCTCTTCGCCGTCCTCGGCGGCGAGGTCGATCTCGCCCTTCGCGACGGACCGCAGCCGCTTGCCCTCGAACTCGCCGACCGCGTCGACCCACACCTCGTCGACGGGGTCGGTGAGGATCAGCACCTCGACGCCTCGCGCGGCGAACGCCTCCATGTGCGGAGAGTTGACGATGCTCTGCCGGGACTCGCCGGTCATGTAGTAGATGTCGTCCTGGCCGTCCTTCATCCGCTCCAGGTACTCCTGGAGCGTGGTCGGCTCGTCCTCCGCGTGCGTGCTGGCGAAGGACGCGACGGCGAGGATGGCGTCGCGGTTGTCGCCGTCGCCGAGCAGCCCCTCCTTGAGGACGGCGCCGAACTCCCGCCAGAACGTGGCGTACTTGTCGGCGTCGTTGGTCTTCATCTCCTTGACCGAGGAGAGGATCTTCTTGGTGAGCCGGCGCTGGATCATCCGGATGTGCCGGTCCTGCTGGAGGATCTCGCGGGAGACGTTGAGCGAGAGGTCCTGCGCGTCGACGACGCCCTTGACGAAGCGGAGGTACGGCGGCAGCAGCGCCTCGCAGTCGTCCATGATCAGCACGCGCTTGACGTAGAGCTGCAGGCCGCGCCGGAAGTCCCGGGTGAACAGGTCGTGAGGGGCGTGCTCCGGGAGGAAGAGCAGGGCCTGGTACTCGAAGGTGCCCTCGGCCTGGAGGCGGATGGTCTCCAGGGGGTCGCGCCAGTCGTGGCTGACGTGCTTGTACAGCTCGTGGTACTCGTCGTCGGAGACCTCGTCGCGCGAGCGCGCCCACAGGGCCTTCATCGAGTTGAGGGTCTCGGCCTCGGGCGTCTCCTCGCCCTCGCCCGCCTTCGGGAAGAACCGGATCGGCCAGGTGATGAAGTCGGAGTACCGCTTGACGATCTCCTTGATCTTCCACGTGGACGTGTAGTCGTGCAGCTGGTTGTCGGGGTCGGCGGGCTTGAGGTGGAGCGTGACGGAGGTGCCCTGTGGGGCGTCCTCGACGCTCTCCAGGGTGTACGTCCCCTCGCCGCGCGACGACCAGCGGGTGCCCTTGTCCTCGCCCGCGCGCCGGGTCACCAGGGTCATCTCGTCGGCCACCATGAAGCCGGAGTAGAAGCCGACGCCGAACTGCCCAATGAGCCCCTCGGCCCCTGCGCCCTCGCTGTCCTGGGCCTCCTTGAGGTCCTTCAGGAAGGCGGCCGTACCGGAGTTGGCGATGGTGCCGATGAGCTCGCCGACTTCTTCGTACGACATCCCGATGCCGTTGTCCCGGACGGTGAGCGTACGGGCTTCCTGGTTGATGTCGATCTCGATGTGCGGGTCGGACGTGTCGGCGTCGAGGCTGTCGTCCCGCAGCGCGGCCAGGCGCAGCTTGTCGAGCGCGTCGGAGGCGTTGGAGACGAGCTCCCGCAGGAAGACGTCCTTGTTCGAGTAGACCGAGTGGATCATCAGCTGGAGCAGCTGACGGGCCTCTACCTGGAACTCAAACGTTTCGGTCGGCATGGTGGGCGTGTCCCTCGCAAATCACTGAGTCGCCGGATCAGGTGAGAGCCACTTTAGGACAACGGGCGAGGAGTTCACGTTCGATGACTGGCGCACCTCACGCCCCAGCCGGTATGTCATGCCACTGACAGCATCGGCACTCCGTGCCGCAGTGAAGGGATACCCCCCGTGCGCCTGCGCCCCCTGCGCGTCCTCGTCTGCTCCACCGCCCTCGCCCTGTCCGCGCCCGCCCTGCTCCCCGGGTCGGCCTCGGCGGCGGTCCCGACCTCCTCGGTCTACCTCCAGAACTACGGCACCGGCCTGAACGCGGCCGACAGCGGCGGGACCGTCGCCGCGCACAACCCCAAGGGCAACGAGGACCACCAGCAGTGGACCCCGGTCGCGGTCAGCGGCGGCTACCAGCTGCAGAACGCCGACGAGTCCGGGACCTGTCTGAGCCGCAGCGGCACGTCCGCGGTCACCGCGTCGTGCGGCGCGGACGGCACCACCTGGACCATCACCGCCGGGGCGAACAGCACGTACACCGTCTCCGTGCCCGGCACCTCGCAGTACCTGACGGCCTCCTCCTCGGACTCCGCGGCCGTGCAGCTGGGCTCCTCCGGCGACCTGGCCCGCTGGTATCTCACCCCGGTCTCCTACGCGACCTCGGCGATGCCCTCCGCGGACACCCGCACCCTGGACCAGGTCACCTTCCTCACCTCGCACAACGCCTTCGCCAACGGGGTCGACGGGAACTTCGCCTCGTTCCCGGTCAGCCTGTTCCCGAACCAGAACTACGGCGTGGCCCGTCAACTGTCCGACGGGGTTCGCGGGTTCATGCTCGACGACTACACCGTCAACGGACAGGCGGTGCTCTGCCACAACAGCTGCGACGGGGTGAGCAGCCCGGTGCCGCTCGCCACCGATCTCCAGCGCATGGTCGACTTCCTCAAGGCGAACCCCGGGCAGTTCGTCACGGTGTTCCTTGAGGACTACGCCTCCTCGGACGTGCTGAAGTCGTCCCTCGCCTCGGTGAGCGGACTGTCCGACGTGCTGTACCGGCCCGACCAGGAGGGCGTGGCCACCAAGGGCTGGCCCACGATGGCCGATCTGGCCGCGCGCGGCAAGCAGTTGCTGATCTTCAGCGACCGGACGCGGGCGAGCGACACGTCGAGCGGTTGGGCCACGCGGGACACCTTCGGGGTGATGTACCAGCGCGAGTGGACCGTGGAGAACTACTGGTCGATGGGCGGCGGGCTCGGCAGCTCCGACTGGTCCTGCTACAGCCGCTGGGGCACGAGCAGGCCGCTCACCACGGACTCGTCCGCCTTCCACCCGCTGTTCGTGATGAACCACTTCCGGGACGCCACCATCGCCTCCACCGCCACCACGGACAGCGGGAAGCTCCAGAACCGGGCGCAGAACTTCTGCACACCAGCCGCCCGCAAGAAGCCCAACTACCTCGCCGTGGACCGCTATGACCTCGGCTCCCCCACCCCGCTGACGGCGGTGGGCGCGCTCAACACGTACGTCCTCGCGCCGGGACAGTGATCACGGGCCCGCCGGGTCAGTCCCGGCGGGCACCGACGTCCCCGTTGACCGTGGTCAGCGTCATGGTCCGGTCGCGGTCGGCATGGCCGGTCGGCACGGAGGTCGTGACACGGCCGTTGTCGGTCGTCGCGGTGATCCAGTAGGCGGGGGCGTCGGAGGGCACGGTGACGTCGACCGAGCCGTTGACGGTCGTCGCGGCGACGCGTGAGGGGGCGGTCGTGCAGGACAGGGTCACGTCCCCGTTGGTGGTCGCCGCGTGCAGTCGGCCCGCGGCGAGGGACGTGGCCCGGACCGAGCCGTTACGGGTGGACAGACGTACAGCAGCGCGCTCATCGCCGGAACGGGTCACCGTCACATCGCCGTTGACCGTCGACACGTCCAACGCGGCGGAGATACCCGCCACATCGACGCCCGCGTTGCGCGCGGTGACCGTGACGCTCGTGTCGTCCGGGACGTCCACGTAGGGCATACGGGGGCAGTCGCCGGCCTTGTCCGAGCACGACAGGTCGAGCGTCCAGACGTCGTCGTGGTGGGCCCAGTGGCCGTCGACGCGGTCGTCGACCTGCACCCGGTCGCCGTCGGCGGGGCGCAGGCGTACGCCGTTGTCGGTGGCGATCAGCAGGTGCCGGGCGTCGGCCGCCATGCGCAGGGCGCCCTCGTCGTGGTGGCCGCCGCACGCGCCCGCCAGGGGCAGCAGGAGCAGCACAACCACCGGGCGGGACACGCGTCTTGTCGCCTTCATGCCGGGGCGAGTGCCCCGGAGCTCCGCTACGACACCGAGACCGAGTCGTTCGCCTCGCTCTCGCGTTCGATGGCCGCCAGCTTCTGGTTGCGGCGGACCGAGGACCAGAAGGACCAGCCGATCAGGACGACGCCGACGAGGCCCGTGATGATCTCGTTGATCTCGTACTGGATGGTCACCAGGAGGATCGCGGCCAGGGCGCCGATCGCGTAGTGGGCGCCGTGCTCCAGGTAGACGTAGTCGTCCAGCGTGCCCTGGCGGACCAGGTACACGGTCAGCGAACGGACGTACATCGCGCCGATGCCCAGACCCAGCGCCATCAGGACGATGTCGTTGGTGATGGCGAACGCGCCGATCACACCGTCGAAGGAGAAGGAGGCGTCCAGGACTTCGAGGTACAGGAACATGAAGAACGCGGCCCTGCCCGCCAGCGCGACCGCCGAGCGGGGCTCGGACTCCTCCTCTTCCTCCAGCCTGTCCTCGAAGAACCCGGAGAGCCCGCCCACGATCATGTAGGTGACCAGGCCCGCGATACCGGAGATCAGGACCGTCTGCGCCTTGTCGACATGCGCGCCGCCGTGCTGGTGGGCGTGGGTCGCGAACGTCATCGCCGTGATCATCAGGACGATCAGCGCGATGCACACCGACAGCATGTCGACCTTGCCGAGCTTGGCCAGCGGACGCTCCAGCCAGGCCAGCCACTTGATGTCCCGGTCCTCGAAGACGAAGTCCAGGAAGATCATCAGCAGGAACATGCCACCGAACGCGGCGATCGCCGGGTGCGCGTCGGTCACCAGCTGCTGGTACTGCTCCTTGTCGGTCACGGCCAGGTGGACCGCGTCGTAGGGGTTGAGCTTCGCGGTGATCGCGACGATGGCGACCGGGAAGACCAGCCTCATCCCGAAGACCGCGATCAGCACGCCGACGGTGAGGAAGATCTTCTGCCAGAAGGCGTTCATCTTCTTCAGCACACCGGCGTTGACCACCGCGTTGTCGAACGACAGCGAGATCTCCAGGACGGCCAGGATCGCGACGATCCCGAACGCCTCCCAACCGTCGTACAGCACTCCCACGGCCAGGCCGAGCGCGGTGACCGCGAACGCCCAGCGGAAGGTCTTCAGAATCACTGGCACCAAGTCCTGTTGGTCGTCGGGGGCGGGCGCGGACGGCCCGTTCCGTCACGGGCGTTGTCTATCACGCCCGCGTGTCGGCGGAGCGTCACGGGGTCGGGAAACGACCCGAGGCGCGCCGCGCGCCCCCGCACGCCTCCGTGCGCCGGGTCTCCGGTGGCCGAATTACCTCTGCCCGTAAGGGAGTTGGCCGTGAAGTGGGTATCCGTCCGGTACGGGGTCGAGGCGGGCGGCGTTGGGGGGCTGGCACTGTGGCGCGTCTTCGGAGGACGTCCGGCCCTTCCTGGTCACGTCGTTCCTACCGGCGGCGCACCGTGCGCCGGCTGCGCGCCCAGGGACGGTACGGCCGACGGAGGACGAGACCGTCGCCCAAGTGCTCAGCGTCTACGACGAGTTGACCCAGCTGCGCACACTCCTGTGAGGAGACGCTAGGGCAC
>NZ_JBEYVC010000187.1:0-20720 GCF_040643855.1 Streptomyces sp. NPDC047072
GCGACGTCCTTGGCGTCGACGCGTGCCGGCAGGTCCTGGCTGGTCGCCTTCGCGTGCTGAACCTCCCGGTAGCCGCGCCAGACACGGGCGCGGAAGGTGCGGGAGGACAGGCCCTCCAGGATCGCCGCCATCGTGTCGTTGCCCGCCGCCGTCGCGATCTCCCGGTGGAAGGCCAGGTCGTGGGCGAGGATCTCCTCGGGGTCGTCCGTGGCGTTCATCGCCGCCAGGTGCTTCTCCACCTCGGCCAGCTGGTCCGGCGTGATCCGGGCCGCCGCCAGCGCGGTCGCCGTCGACTCCAGGATCCGGCGCACTTCGAGCAGCTCCACCAGACGCGGGCCCCGGGACAGGTCCGCGACCACACCGAAGGTCTCCAGCAGGTCGCCGGCTTCCAGCTGGGTGACGTAGATCCCGGAACCGTGCCGCGCTTCCAGCACCCCGAGGACCGTCAGCGCGCGGATCGCCTCCCGCATCGAGCTGCGTGAGATCCCCAGCTGAACCGCCAGATCACGCTCGGTCGGCAGCCGCTGGCCCGGCTCCAGCCGCCCCTCGCCGATCATCGCCTTGATCTGCTCGATGGCGCGCTGGGTCACGGTGCCCTTCTGCGGGGCTGTCTCGTCCACGCGCCGCAGTCTAATCGCCGATGTGGTCGGACCACTATGGCCCGGATCGGGGAAAAACTGCCTCCGAAGGGTGTTCCGACCCCCGAGTGGTCTGATAAGTATGCCGTCAACTGCTCGAACACCCTCATGCTCGATCACGCTCGACGAGGAGCCGAAAGATGCCAGGGAGAACAGTGGGGAAGCGGACCACACTGCGGAGGATCGGCGCGGTGGCCGTGGCCGCCGGCGCTTCGCTCGCGCTCGCCGCGTGCGGCAGCACCAAGGACACCGGTGGCTCGGGCAGCGGGGGAGGCGGCGGGACCGGCAAGGTCGGGGTGATCCTGCCGCTGCTGACCTCGCCGTTCTGGCAGTCGTACAACGACTACGTGCCGAAGATGGCGAAATCGGAAGGGGTGGACGCGTTGAAGACGGTGAACTCCAACAGCGACCCCTCCCAGCAGATCACCGACATCAACAACGAGCTCAACCAGGGCGTCAAGGGCCTGGTCGTCGCCCCGCTGGACAGCGCCGCCATCGAAGCCGGGCTGGACCAGGCAGAGCGCAAGGGCGTGCCGGTCGTCGCGGTGGACGTGGCGCCGGACAAGGGCAAGGTCGCCATGGTCGTACGCGCCAACAACGTCTCGTACGGCGAGAAGGCCTGCCAGTACCTCGGCGAGCACATCACGTCCGGCAAGGTGGTGCAGATCATGGGCGACCTCGCCTCCGTCAACGGCCGCGACCGCTCCGAGGCGTTCCGCGCCTGCGTGAAGAAGAACTTCCCGAAGCTGAAGGTGCTGGAGATCCCCGCCAAGTGGGAGTCCGACACGGCCGCCTCCCAGCTGAGCACCCTCCTGAACGCCAACCCCGACCTCAAGGGCATCTACATGCAGGCCGGCGGCGTCTACCTCGCGCCGACCCTGCAGACCCTCAAGTCCAAGGGAATGCTGAAGACGGCCGGGCAGGCGGGCCACATCACCATCGTCTCCAACGACGGCATCCCGCAGGAGTACGACGCCATCCGCAAGGGCGAGATCGACGCCACCGTCTCCCAGCCCGCCGACCTGTACGCCAAGTACGGCATGTACTACATCAAGGCGGCGATGGCGGGGAAGACCTTCCAGCCCGGCCCGACCGACCACGACTCCACGATCGTCAAGCTGTCCAGCGGCATCCTGGAGGACCAGCTGCCCGCGCCCCTGGTCACCAAGGAGAACGTCGACGACCCGAAGCTGTGGGGCAACACCGTCAAATGAGCACCCCACCGGTCACGCCTCTCGTTGAAGCCCAGGGCGTCGTCAAGCGGTACGGCCCCACCACCGCCCTCGCCGACGGCTGCCTCACCGTCCTGCCCGGCGAGTCGCACGCCCTCGTCGGGCGCAACGGCGCGGGCAAGTCCACCCTGGTGAGCATCCTCACCGGCCTCCAGGCCCCCGACGAGGGCACGGTCCGCTTCGACGGCGAACCCGCGCCCCCGCTCGCCGACCGGGACGCCTGGCGGAGCAAGGTCGCCTGCGTCTATCAACGGCCCACCGTCGTACCCGAGTTGACGGTCGCCGAGAACCTCTTCATCAACCGGCAACCGCTGCACCGCGGGTTCATCAGCTGGAGCAGACTCAAGAGCGAAGCCACCGACCTCCTCGACACCTGGGACGTGCGCGTCGACCCGGACGCGCGCACCGCCGACCTCAAGGTCGAGGACCGCCAAATGGTGGAGATCGCCCGGGCGTTGAGCTTCGGCGCCCGCTTCATCGTCCTCGACGAGCCGACCGCCCAGCTCGACAAGCGGGAGATCGAGCGGCTCTTCGGCCGGATGCGCGCACTCCAGGACTCCGGCGTCACCTTCCTGTTCATCTCGCACCACCTCCAGGAGGTGTACGAGGTCTGCCAGACCGTGACGGTCCTCAGGGACGCCCGCTGGATCACCACGGCGCCCGTGGCCGACATGCCCCGGGCCGCCCTGGTCGAGGCGATGGCCGGCGAGAGCGTCGCCGAACAGCAACAGGCCGTGCGCACACGGGAGGCCGACGCACCCGTCCTCCTCGACGCCCGGGGTCTGACCTCCGACGCCTACCAGGACATCGACCTCACCGTCCGCCGCGGCGAGGTCGTCGGACTCGCCGGCATCAGCGGCAGCGGCAAGATCGAGCTGGCCGAGACGTTCACCGGACTGCACACCCCGACCGGTGGCACGGCCCAACTCGACGGCAGGCCGCTGCCGTTCGGCGACGTGCAGGCCTCACTGAAGGCCGGCGTCGGTTTCGTGCCGCGCGACCGGCACGCCCAGGGACTCGTCTTCGGCATGACCATCGGCGACAACGCGACCCTCAGCGTCCTGGACCGGCTCGGCAGCCGCGGCTTCGTCCGCACCCACCGCAAGCGCGCCTTCGCCACCGACCTCATCGACCGCCTCGACATCCACACCGAGGGCCCCGACCAGCCCGTCTCCGACCTCTCCGGCGGCAACGCACAGAAGGTCGTCATGGCCCGCGCCCTCGCCTCCGACCCCCGACTCCTGGTGCTCATCAACCCCACCGCGGGTGTCGACGTGAAGTCCAAGGAATCCCTCCTCGCCCGCGTCGACACCGCCCGCGACGACGGCACCGCGGTCCTCGTCGTCTCCGACGAACTCGACGACCTGCGCCGCTGCGACCGCGTCCTCGTCCTCTTCCACGGCCGTGTGGTCGCCGAGCACGCGGCGGGCTGGCACGACCACGAGCTGATCGCCTCCATCGAAGGAGTGGACCACGATGGCTGACACCAAGGCTCCGCCGATGAAGCCCCTGAGCGTCCCGGACCCGCGGGCCGCCCGTGCCGTGCTGCTGCGCCGGGCCCGTGAACTCGCCCTGGTGCCCGCCCTGTTGGTGCTCCTGGTGATCGGCACCTTCGTCAACGACTCCTTCCTCACCGAACGCAACCTGATCTCCATCCTGGGCGCCTCGGCCGCGCTCGCCATGGTGGTGCTGGCCGAGTCCCTGATCCTGATCACCGGCAAGATCGACCTGTCGCTGGAGTCGGTGGTCGGCATCGCCCCCGCCGTCGGCGCCCTGCTGGTCCTGCCCTCGGCCCAGTCCGGCTGGGGCACGGGGTGGCCGACCGCGCTCGCCCTCCTCGCGGTCCTCGTCGTCGGCGGAGCCATCGGCGCCTTCAACGGCTTCCTCGTGGTGCGGTTCAAGCTCAACGCCTTCATCGTCACCCTCGCGATGCTCATCGTCCTGCGCGGACTGCTGGTGGGCGCCACCAAGGGCAAGACGCTGTTCGGGATGCCCGACGGGTTCTTCACCCTGGCCACCTCCACCTTCCTGCGCGTCCCGCTCTCGGTGTGGCTGGCCGCCGCCTGTTTCGGCGTCGCCGGGCTGATCCTCAAATACCACCGGGTCGGCCGCGCGCTCTACGCGATCGGCGGCAACGCGGACGCGGCCCGCGCGGCCGGCATCCGCGTCGACCGCGTGGTGCTCGGGGTGTCCGTCGTCGCGGGTGTCCTCGCCGCCGTGGGCGGCATCATGCAGACCGGCTACGTCGGCGCGATCAGCGCCAACCAGGGCAACAACATGATCTTCACGGTGATGGCGGCCGCGGTCATCGGCGGTCTCAGCCTCGACGGCGGCAAGGGCACCATGTTCGGCGCCCTGACCGGCGTACTCCTGCTGGGTGTCGTACAGAACCTCCTCACGCTCGCCCAGGTGCCGTCCTTCTGGATCCAGGCCATCTACGGCGGAATCATCCTGGTCGCCCTCATGATCGCCCGTGTGACGACGGGCCGGGCCCAGGACTGACCCACCCTCCGCACCCGAACGAAAGGCACTCCGTGTCCCCGACCCCCGCCCGCATCACAGCGGTCGACACCTACGACATCCGCTTCCCCACCTCGCGCGAGCTCGACGGCTCCGACGCGATGAACCCGGACCCCGACTACTCGGCGGCCTACGTGGTGCTGCGCACCGACGCGGCCGACGGGCACGAGGGGCACGGATTCACCTTCACCATCGGGCGGGGCAACGAGGTGCAGGTCGCCGCGATCGACGCGCTGCGCGGGCACGTGGTCGGACGCCCCGTCGACGAACTGTGCGCGGATCCGGGGACGTTGAACCGCGACCTGATCGGCGACAGCCAACTGCGCTGGCTCGGCCCCGAGAAGGGCGTGATGCACATGGCGATCGGCGCGGTCGTCAACGCCGTGTGGGACCTGGCTGCCAAGCGCGCCGACAAGCCGCTGTGGCAGCTGCTCGCCGACGGGGACCCCGAATGGCTGGTGCGCCAGATCGACTTCCGGTACCTCACGGACGCGCTGACCCCCGAGGAGGCGCTGGAGATCCTACGGCGGGGGCGGGAGGGCTCCGAGGACCGCAAGGCCCGGCTCCTCCACAGCGGCTACCCCGCCTACACCACCTCCGCCGGCTGGCTCGGCTACGACGACGAGAAGCTCACCCGGCTCGCCGCCGAGGCCGTCGCCGACGGCTTCCGGCAGATCAAGCTGAAGGTCGGCGCGGACCTGGAGGACGACGTACGGCGCTGCCGGGTCGCCCGCCGGGTCGTCGGCCCCGACATCCGCATGGCGATCGACGCCAACCAGCGCTGGGACGTCGACGAGGCGATCCGCTGGACCAAGGCACTCGCCGAGTTCGACCCGTACTGGATCGAGGAGCCCACCAGCCCCGACGACATCCTCGGCCACGCGGCCGTCCGCAGGGCCGTCGCCCCGGTCAAGGTCGCCACCGGCGAGCACGTCCAGAACCGGGTGGTCTTCAAGCAGCTCCTCCAGGCGGGCGCGCTGGACGTGGTCCAGATCGACGCGGCCCGGGTCGGCGGGGTCAACGAGAACCTCGCGATCCTCCTGCTCGCGGCGAAGTTCGGTGTCCCGGTCTGCCCGCACGCCGGTGGCGTCGGCCTGTGCGAACTCGTCCAGCACCTCTCGATGTTCGACTACGTAGCCGTCACCGGGACCACCGAGGACCGGGTCATCGAGTACGTCGACCATCTGCACGACCACTTCCTCGACCCCGTGGTGATCAGGGACGGCCACTACACCGCGCCCACCGCGCCGGGCTTCTCGGCGGCCATGCGGCCGGAGTCCATCGCGCGGTACACGTTCCCGGACGGGGCGTTCTGGGAAGAAGACCTCGCCACCGAATCGCAGAAGAAGGGACAGGCGGCATGACCGACTTCGAGGGCCTCAAAGCCCTGGTGACCGGCGGAGCCTCCGGCATCGGCCGGGCCACCGCCGAACTCCTCGCCGCGCGCGGCGCCCAGGTCGCCGTCCTCGACCTGGACCCCTCGTCCGTCGAGAAGCCGCTGCTCGCCTACCGCGCCGACGTCACCGACGACACCTCCGTCCGCGAGGCCGTGGCCGCCGCCGTCGCCGACCTCGGCGGCCTGGACGTCGTCGTCAACAACGCGGGCATCGGCGCTCAGGGCACCGTGGCGGACAACGACGACGCGGAGTGGCACCGCGTCCTGGACGTCAACGTCGTCGGCATGGTCCGGGTGGCCCGCGCCGCCCTGCCCCATCTGCGCGAGTCCGCGCACGCGGCGATCGTGAACACCTCATCCATCGCGGCCACCGCGGGCCTGCCGCAGCGGGCGCTGTACAGCGCGACCAAGGGCGCGGTGTACTCGCTGACCCTCGCCATGGCCGCCGACCACGTCCGCGAGGGCATCCGGGTGAACTGCGTCAACCCGGGTACGGCGGACACCCCGTGGATCGGCCGCCTGCTGTCCAAGGCCGCCGACCCGGCCGCCGAACGCGCCGCCCTGGAGGCCCGCCAGCCCACCGGCCGCCTGGTCTCGGCGGACGAGGTCGCGGGTGCCATCGCCTACTTGGCGAGCCCGCTCTCCGGCGCCACCACCGGCACCTCCCTCGCCGTCGACGGCGGCATGCAGGGCCTCAGGCTGAGGCCGGTGGGCCAGTGAGCACACTCGGCACCAGCGGGGTCGAGGTCAGCGGGCTCGGCTTCGGCGCCGCCGTCATCGGCAACCTCTTCACCGAGGTCACCGACGAGGAGGCGCACGCGGCCGTGGCCGCCGCCTGGGAGAGCGGCATCCGCTACTTCGACACCGCACCGCACTACGGTCTGGGCCTGTCGGAACAGCGGCTCGGTGCGGCTCTGAGTGCCTATCCACGCTCGGAGTTGACGGTTTCCACGAAGGTGGGCCGCAGACTGGAGCCCGCGGAGGGACCGGGCGACGACCTCGCCAACGGCTTCGCCGTCCCCGCCACCCGGCGCCGCGTCTGGGACTTCAGCGCCGACGGCGTACGACGCACCCTCGAAGCCAGCCTCGAACGGCTCGGCCTCGACCGCGTGGACGTCGTCTACCTCCACGACCCCGACGACCACGCCGAACAGGCCTTCCACGAGGGCTATCCGGCCCTGGAGAAGCTCCGCTCGCAGGGCGTGGTCGGGGCGATCGGCGCCGGCATGAACCAGGCGGAGATGCTCACCCGCTTCGTCCGCGACACCGACGTCGACGTGGTGCTGTGCGCGGGCCGCTACACCCTGCTCGACCAGAGCGCGCTCACCGAACTCCTGCCCGCCGCCGTGGAGCGGGGCGTGTCCGTGGTGATCGGCGGTGCCTTCAACTCCGGTCTGCTGGCGGATCCGAAGCCGGGAGCGACGTACAACTACGCCCAGGCGCCGGGTGACTTGCTGGACCGGGCTCTGCGGATGCGGGAGATCGCCGAGCGGCACGGCATCGGTCTGCGGGCCGCCGCCCTCGCCTACTGCGCGGCCCACCCCGCCGTCGCGAGCGTGCTGGTGGGCGCCCGTTCGGCGGCCGAAGTCCGGGACGCGGCTGACCAGTTCGCGACCCCGGTGCCCGACGCCTTCTGGCAGGAGCTGCGGGAGACGGGACTGCTGGAGGACCGCACATGAGAATCGCCCTGCACACCAAGGTCCGCGCCGACCGGATCGCCGAGTACGAGGCCGCCCATCGCGAGGTCCCCGTCGAACTCACCGACGCGATCCGCGCGGCGGGCGCGAGTTCCTGGACGATCTGGCGCAGCGGTACCGACCTCTTCCATCTCCTGGAGTGCGAGGACTACGGCCGTCTCCTCGCCGAACTGGAGAAGCTCCCGGTCAACGTCGTCTGGCAGGCCCGTATGGCCGAACTCCTCGACGTCGTCCACGACTACTCCGACGAGGGCGCGGACGCCGGCCTGCCCGTCGTGTGGGAGCTGCCGTGACGGTCGTGGACGCACACCACCACGTGTGGGACCTGTCCGTCCGCGACCAGGACTGGATCGCCGAAGACAGCCCCCTGCGGCGGGACTTCACGGTGGCCGACCTCGCGCCCGAGGCCGTCGCGGCCGGGGTCGACCGCACGGTCCTCGTCCAGACGATCACCGTCCCCGAGGAGACCCCGGAGTTCCTGCGCCTCGCCGCCGACCACGCCCTGATCGCGGGCGTGGTCGGCTGGACCGACCTCACCCGCCCGGACATCGGGGACGAACTGTCCCGCCTGCGCGAACTCCCCGGCGGCCGGTATTTGAAGGGCATCCGCCACCAGGTCCAGGGCGAGCCGGACCCGGAGTGGCTGCTGCGCCCGGACGTCCACCGCGGCCTGACGGCGGTGGCCGAGGCGGGCCTGGTCTACGACCTGGTGGTGCTGCCCCACCAGCTCCCGGCCTGCGCGAAGGCGGCCGCCGCCCACCCGGAACTCACCTTCGTCCTGGACCACTTGGGCAAGCCCCCCATCGCCTCCGGCACCCTGGAACCCTGGACGACCGACCTCCACACCCTCGCCGCCCTCCCCAACACGGTCTGCAAACTCTCCGGCCTGGTGACGGAGGCGGACCTCACCTCCTGGACCATCGACGACCTGCGCCCGTACGCCGACGCAGCCCTGCACGCCTTCGGCCCCAACCGCCTGCTGTACGGCTCGGACTGGCCGGTCTGCACACTCGCCGCGTCCTACGCCGAAGTCCTGGAAACGGCGCGCCGGTTGATCGACGAACCCGACGTCTTCGAAACCACCGCCGTCCGTGTCTACGGCCTCTGAGCCGCCCCCTCCAACCGCGTGGGCGGCAGGAACTCCCGTACGTACGTCCGCTTCCAGCACGCCCCCGTCTCCCGCAACTCGGGCCATGTCGTGTACCGGTAGCGGAACAGCCGGGCGCGGACGTAGCGCGGGGGCGCGTCCGCGGGGAACGGCGAGCGGCGCAGGAGCTTCAGGGTGGTGGGGTCGTTCTCCAAGAGGCGTTCGACGAAGGTTCCGAACCAGGGGCCCGCGTAGGCCGGGGAGAGCGCGGCGAACCACATCAGCCAGTCCAGGCGCAGGTGGTAGGGGGCGAACTGGCGTGGCCAGCGGCGGGGATCGCCCGGTTTGCCCTTGAACTCGTACTCCCGCCAGTCGGAGTCCTCCCGCGGCGGATCGTCCGCCGTGCCCTCGACCACCACCTCGTGACGGAGCCGGTTGACGGTGCCGAAGGCGCCGTAGGTGTTGACGAGGTGGAGCGGGTCGAAGGAGCGGTTCATGATCTGGCGGCGGGAGAGCAGGTTGCGGACCGGGTGGTAGCTCAGTCCCAGCAGCAGCGCGGCGACCAGCAGGACCACGAGCTCGTACCAGAGCGGGGGAGCGGACAACGTCGGTGCGTCGGACGGCAGTTGCAGTGCTGGTAGCGCCAGCACGATCGTGATCCAGTTCAGCCAGGCGAAGTTGCCCGACAGGACCAGCCACAGCTGGGTCGCGATCATCAGGGACGCGGCGACCGTGGCGACGGGCTGCGGGGTGAACAGGAGGACGGGGAAGGCCAGTTGGGTGACGTGGTTCGCGGCCGTCTCCACCCGGTGCAGCGGGCGCGGCAGTCGGTGGAAGAACCAGCTCAGCGGGCCCGGCATCGGCTGCGTCTCGTGGTGGAAGTCCAGACAGGTCAGCTCGCGCCAGCAGGCGTCGCCCCGCATCTTGATCAGCCCCGCGCCGAACTCGACCCGGAACAGCACCCAGCGCAGCAGGAACAGCACGAGGACCGGCGGGGCCACCTCGTCGTTGCCGAGGAAGACCGCGAGGAAGCCGACCTCCAGGAGCAGCGACTCCCAGCCGAAGCCGTACCAGGTCTGGCCGACGTTCACGATCGACAGGTACAGCGCCCACGGCACCAGCCACAGCAGCATCGCGCCCCACAAGGGCAGCCAGGAGTCCAGCCCCGCCACGAGTGCCAGCGCCACCGCGCAGCCCGTCCACGCGCCGAGCGCGAAGAGCCGGTCCGAGTAGCGCAGCTGGAAGAGGCTGGGGGCTCGCCGGAACGGCACCCGTGCCACGAACCGCGGCACCGGCAGCATCCCGCGTTCACCGATCAGCGCCCGGAACTGCAGGGCCGCGGTCAGGAACGCGACGAAGTACAGCCCGGCCAGCCCGCGCTGGAAGAGCAGCCGGGCGAGCCAGTAGTCGGGCGCTGTGAACCAGTCCACGGTGGTGTGCTCCTGCCGCCATTGTCCCGCCGGAGATCGCGGTGACTCTCCGTGTACCTTCACCGGGCCTGCGTAAGCAAAATATTGCGCCGCCCCAGTCGAATATTCGGACAAATGCTGGCAAGGTGGCCCCATGGTTGATCGGGGAGCGAGCGCCCTGTCACTCCCGGACGACTGGCCCGCCCACCCGGATCCGATCCTGGCGCTCAACCGCATGGGCAGCTTCGACTGGGACCTGGACACCGGTCTGTTCCACATGGACGCCCAGGCCCACGAGGTCTTCGACCTGCGCCCCGACGAATACGACGGCAACCCGAACAGCCTGGCGATCCGGGTCCCGCGGGCCGAGGGGCACCGCCTGGACGCCCTGGTCTCCCAGGCCATCAAGGACGGCAGCGAGAACTACGGCACCTACTTCCGGCTGCGCTGCCGCGACGGCAGCCTGCGCTGGACCCACACCCAGGGCTACATCCGCCGCGACGAGACGGGCCGCCCGCGCCGGATCATCGGCATCGTCCGGGAGGCCACGCAGGAGATCGGCGAGATCGTGGGCCGCCGCGAGCAGGCCGCCCAGGACGAGGCCCGGCGCCGCCAGACCAACGTCGTGCAGGCCACCACCGCCGCGCTGGCCCACGCCCGTACCGTCCAGGACGTCATCGACGTCCTCAAGGACACCGACGGCATCACCCATCTGGGCGCCACGAGTCTCGTCATGGGCCTGGTCGAGGCGGGCCGCATCCGCCTGATCGCGGAGGGCCCCGCGGGCAGCTTCGTGCCCGGCACCGACATCACCCGGATCGACGAGCCGTACCCGATGAGCGAGGCCGTCCGCACCCTCAGCCCGCGCTTCATCGAGTCCCCGGCGGAGTTCGCCGACCGCTACCCTGTCCTGTGGCCGCACATCACCGACCTGAACATCACCTCGGCCGCTTACCTCCCGCTGATCGCCGAGGCCCGCCCCATCGGCGCGATGGGCCTGCTCTACAGCGACCGGTACGGCTTCACCCCCGAGGACCGCAACGTCCTCGTCGCGCTCGGCAGCAGCATCGCGCAGAGCCTCCAGCGGGCCATGCTCTACGAGCAGGAGAAGGACCTCGCCACCGGCCTCCAGCAGGCCATGCTGCCCCGCACCATCCCCAGCGTCCCGGGCGCCGACGTGGCCGTCCGCTACCGCTCGGCCTCCTTCGGACGGGACATCGGCGGCGACTGGTACGACCTGATCCCGCTGCCCGGCGGCCGCGTCGGCGCCGTCATCGGCGACGTCCAGGGCCACGACACGCATGCCGCCGCCGTCATGGGCCAGCTCCGGATCGTGCTGCGCGCCTACGCCGCCGAGGGGCACACCCCGGCCACCGTGATGGCCCGCGCCTCGGTCTTCCTCCACGAACTCGACACCGACCGCTTCGCGACCTGTCTGTACGCGGAGGCCGACCTGACCACCGGAGTCGTCCAGGTGGTCCGGGCGGGCCACATCGACCCCCTGCTGCGGCGCTCCGACGGCGGCTGCCGCCGGGCGCGCGTGGACGGCGGGCTGCCGCTCGGCCTGTCCGCGGAGTTCGGCAGCCTCGAATACCCCGTCTCCACGGTCGAGCTGGACCCCGGCGACACGCTGCTGCTGTGCACCGACGGCCTGGTCGAACAGCCCGGCGCCGACCTCGACGACGGCGTCCAGACGCTCACCAGCCTCGTCGCCACCGGTCCGCCGGACGTGTGGGAACTCGCCGACCGGCTCATCGACGTGGCCGAGGAGCGCGGCGGCGACGACGACGTGGCCCTGCTCCTGCTGCGCCGCCGTGGTGCGGACGCCCCGCAGTCCGGCGGCCGCCTCCGGCAGCACGTGGCCCCCGGCGACCCCGAGGCCCTCATCGAGGCCCGGCACATGATCGGCGCCGCGGTCCGCGCCTGGGGCGCGCGGGAGCGCTCCGACGAGATCGAACTGGTCGCCGACGAGCTGATCACCAACGCCCTCATGCACACCGAGGGCTCCGCGATCGTCACCCTGCGCGTCCTCACCGGCGACAACCGGCGCCTGCGCGTCGAGGTCGAGGACTCCTCCAGCGCCCTCCCGCGCCGCCGCGAGGCCGGGGAGTCGGGGGTCTCCGGACGGGGCCTGCTCCTGGTCGACCTGCTCTCCGAGCGGTGGGGCGTGGAGGCACGCGGCGGCGGCAAGTGCGTGTGGTGCGAGTTCGTCGTCCCGGGCCGCGAGTGAGGACAGAGACGCCGGGCCGCGCGTGACCGCTGGTGGCACTCTGGACGTATGCCGGAACTCCCCGAGGTCGAAGCGCTCAAGGACTTCCTCACCGAGAACCTCGTCGGCCACGAGATCGTGCGCGTGCTGCCGGTGGCGATCAGCGTCCTGAAGACGTACGACCCGCCGCTCACCGCCCTCGAAGGCCGCGAGGTCACCGCCGTGCACCGGCACGGCAAGTTCCTCGACCTGGAGACGGACGGCGGCCCCCGCTTCGTCACCCACCTGGCCCGCGCGGGCTGGCTGCACTGGAAGGACCGGCTGCCCAGCGGCATGCCCCGCCCCGGCAAGGGTCCCCTCGCCCTGCGCGTGGCCCTGGAGACCGGTGAGGGCTTCGACCTGACCGAGGCCGGCACCCAGAAGCGCCTCGCCGTGTACGTCGTCCACGACCCGCAGGAGGTTCCGGGCGTGGCCCGCCTCGGCCCCGATCCCCTCGCGGACGACTTCGACGAGACGCGTTTCGCGGCTCTCCTGGCGAACGAACGCCGTCAGTTGAAAGGCGCTCTGCGGGATCAGAGCCTCATCGCCGGGGTCGGCAACGCCTACAGCGACGAGATCCTCCACGCGGCGAAGATGTCCCCGTTCAAACTGGCCGCCTCCCTCACCCCCGAGGAGACCGCCCGCCTCTACGCGGCTCTGCGGACCACGCTGAGCGAAGCAGTCGAACGCTCACGAGGTGTGGCGGCCGGCCGTCTCAAGGCGGAGAAGAAGACCGGCCTGCGCATCCACGGCCACACCGGCGACCCCTGCCCGGTCTGCGGCGACACCGTCCGCGAGGTCTCCTTCAGCGACTCCTCGCTCCAGTACTGCCCCACCTGCCAGACCGGAGGCAAGCCGCTCGCCGACCGCAGACTGTCCCGACTGCTGAAGTGACCTGAACTCACTTCGCGCCGGAGTCAGCTGGGGTCGAGCGTCACCAGGTGCTCGCCGCTCGCCGTGCGGACCTCGTAGTGGTCGATCTGGTCGGCGTGGAAGGTGGAACCGCCCTGCATGGTGCTCTCGGCGGTGGCGTGGCTCGGGACGTTCCAGCCGGTCACCGTCTCCTCCGTACCGTCGAGGGAGACCGCGACCAGGTGACACGCGCGGGGCCCGGCGCCGTCCTTGATCTTGAGCTGCACCTGGCTGCCCCAGTCCTCGTCCTCGGTCGTGACCTGGGCCCAGACACCCGACGTGGCGTCGGTCGCCTCGACGCTGGCACTCCGGGCCGAGTCACCGCTCGCCAGGAGCGCGACCGCCGGCCCGCCCACCGCGAGGACCACCGAGGCGGCCACGGCGTACAACAGCCGCCTGCGGCGCGCCCGGTGCTGGGCGGCGACCTGGCCGAGCAGCTTGTTCAGCAGCTGCGGTCCCGGCTGCGCCATGGGGTGCACGACCCGGGGGGTCGCCCGCCGGTACAGCATCATCTGGCGGGTCACGGGCCCGAACTCCGTCACGTGTGCCGCACAGCGCGGGCACTCCATGAGGTGGTCCTCGAAGCGGAAGGCCTCCGCCTCGTCCAGCACGCCGAGCGCGTACGCGCCGACGTCGCGATGCCTCTCCAGGGACCTCATGCGGAAACCTCGTGCCGTTGGGTGCGGGTGGGGTTACTCCTTGCTCCCACCGGTACGCACCAGGCCGCCGAATCACTCAAGACCCATACCGAATCGAGACCTAGGGATTCGGAGCGGCCGGGCCCGCGGATTGGTCCACGACGCGAGGAATCCAAAAAAGATGGATGACGCAGCTAGAACAGGTGGATGGCGAGGTGCCCGAGCGGCAGCCCGAGCTGCCAGGCGGGCGTCCACACCTTCGGGCCCTCGTCCTCACCGATCACCGGACCACCGCCGGGCACCGCGTCGAGATCGGGCGCGAGCAGCTCGGTCTCCTCCAGCCAACGCCAGGCCGCCGCCGCGAGTTCGAGGTCCGGCGCGGCCTCGCCGGAGGCGACCGCCTCGGCGGTGAGAGCCGCCATGCGCTCGCACACCCAGTCCTGCCACGGCTGGTCGTACGCCGTCAGCGACAGCCAGTTCTCCAGCTGGGAGACGACCTGGATCCCCGAGAGCTCGCCCTCGGTGTCGGCGAGGAAGACGGTCAGCGCCAGCGCGTCGCGCCCGGCGCGGAACTCGAAGGACGTCGGCGGCATGAGATCGCCCGAGCGCAGCAGCTCGTCCGCGATGTACTCGGCGTACAACCAGGCCATGGGGACGACCAGTTCGCCGCCACCCATGCCGTCCGTGCCCTTGTGACCTCTGTGCAGCATCCCTTCCTGCCTTCCTCCGGTGCGTGCGCGTCGCCCGTCGCCGGGCCCCCAGTCCGGAACACGGATGAAGACAGACGATTACTCAACCGGGGTCCTCAGCAAGGCACTTTACGGAGGTTTGACTCTTCCATTGGTTTCACCGCAGGTCGGCCGCATACCCGGGGAGCACCCGGCGCAGGGCGCGCAGCGCGTAGTACGCGCGGGACTTCACGGTACCGGGTGGGATTCCGAGGATTTCGGCGGCTTCCGCCACACTCGCACCCTGGAAGTACACGAGCACCAGGACTTCACGGTGCTCCGGAGTGAGTGTCTTCACAGCCTCGCGCACATCGAGGGTCGCGGCGGCCCGCTCGGCGTGGTCGGCACAGACCCGCGCGTTCTCCAGGATCGCGTCCCCGACCTCCGGCGGCCGCGCCTGCCGGGCCCGCCGCGCGTCGATCGCGAGCCGTCGTCCGACGGTCAGCAGCCACGGCCGTACGGAGTCGAAGTCGTCCGCACGCAACGCCTCGGGATGCTGCCAGGCGCGTACGAAGGTCTCCTGGACGAGGTCCTCGGCACGCTGCCGGTCACCGTCACTGAGCCGGAGCAGGAGCGTGAAGAGAGGCCGGCCGTGCTCCCGCTGCAGTGCGGCGAGCTCGTGCTCGGCGGTCGTCCCGTTCGTGAGGGTGGTTCCGGCCGTCATGGCCGTATGCCACCGCAGGGAGCCGCCCGGTAACAGGCCGCGCACAAGGATCTGCGGCGGACGGTCGATCGCGTCGACGAACGGTTCGACGAACGGTCCCCTCCGCTCCTGGCGGACGCTCCGGACGGACGCTCGGACGGGTCAAGTAGGCGTCCGGGCCGTTTGCGGACACGGACAAGCTCATACCTATTCGTCTGTAAATATGACCACAGTGGGGTGAGCTGATGATTGCACGCAAACGGCAGGTCGCTCTGGCCCTCACGGCGCTGCTCGCCGGAGGGGCCGCCTGCCAGGCACACGACACACAGACCCCGGGACGCCCCGCGCCGTCCGCCGCCGCCCCGCGCGGCTTCACGCTCGTCGCCTCGGGGGACGTCCTGCCGCACACCTCGATCATCGACCGGGCCCGGTTCGACGCCGGAGGGAACGGCTACGACTTCCGCCCGATGCTCGCCGGGATCGAACCGGTCGTCTCCCGCGCCGATCTGGCGCTGTGTCACATGGAGACCGTGTACGGCGCGAACGGCGACTACACCGGCTACCCGACCTTCAAGTCCCCGCCGGAGATCGCCCGGGCGCTCGCCGCCACCGGCTACGACGGCTGTTCCACCGCCTCCAACCACAGCCTCGACGACGGCGCCGACGGCATCCGCCGTACCCTCGACGCCCTCGACGGCGCGGGCGTACGCCATGCGGGAACGGCCCGTTCCGAGGCCGAGGCGCGCACGGTCACCGTCCTGTGGGCGGGCCGGGCGAAGGTCGCCCACCTCTCCTACACCTACGACACCAACGGTTTCCCCCTGCCTCAGGGGCAGCCGTGGGCCGTCGACCTGATCGACGAGAACCGGATCCTCGCGGACGCCCGGGCGGCCCGGACAGCGGGCGCCGATGTGGTCGTCGTATCGCTGCACTGGGGCACGGAGTGGCAGGACGCGCCCGACGGGCAGCAGGTGGCCCTCGCCCGCGACCTCACCGCCGCCCGCACCGGCGGCCGTCCCGACGTCGACCTGATCCTCGGCACCCACGCCCATGTCCCGCAGGCGTACGAGAAGGTCAACGGCACCTGGGTGATCTACGGCATGGGCGACCAGATCGCCGGCGAGATGTTCAACCACGAGGGCGCGCAGGACCCGCGCGGCAACCAGTCCACCCTCGGCCGCTTCACCTTCGCCCCGCCCGCGCGGCCGGGGGAGCGCTGGCGGGTCACCAAGGCGGAGTTCGTGCCGCAGATGTTCGACGTCGACGCGGGGCGGGTGGTGAACCTCAACCGGGCGATCGCGCAGGGCGCCGACCTGAACGGCGTGCGCGACCGGATCCGGGAGGTGGTGCTGAGCCGGGGCGCCGCGAAGGACGGGCTCAGGATGGGGGAGTAGGCCGCTCCATCTCGACGTGGTCGAACGTCCGCAGCATCTCCTTCAACACCCGCGCGCACGCCCGCAGTTCGGCATCCGTCAGCTCTCCCCCGCCGACCTGCCGGTTCAGGGCGTGCTCCCGCGCGAGGATCGTCGTGATGACACTCTCGCCCTCCGGCGTGATCCGGATCAGCGAGGACCGCTGGTGCGCCGGGTTGGGGGTGGCCTCGGCCCAGCCGCGCTCCATCGCGTCGTTGGTCATGCGCTGCACGAACTGCCGGGTCAGCGCCATGACCCGGGCCATCTGAGGAACCGTCATGGCCCCGTACCGGTGCAGCAGCACCAGGACCGAGCGCACCCCGACGGACACCCCCTCGATCTCCTGGCTCTGTTCGAGCTTGCGCAGTCCGCGCCGGTAGAGCGCGCCGATCAGGTCGAACACCTCGCTGACCCGGTGGCCGAGTTCCTCGGGCGGCAAGGGCAACGGCAACGGCTGCGACTCGTCCATGTCGTTCACCCGGCCATCATGACACCTGGGTTGCCAAAGTCGAGTGAAGATGACACCTTGGTTGTCATGACAGCTGCTTCGGAACTGAGCTTCTTCGCATCTGCCGACGGGGATCTCGCCTACCGCGACACCGGCCAGGGGGACCTCGTCGTCCTCCTGCACTCCGGCTACGTCGACCACCGCCTCTTCGAGGCCCAGATACCGGCGCTCGCCGCCGACCACCGGGTCGTCGCCGTGGACGTCCGCGGCCACGGCTGGTCCGCCAACGCGACCGCGCCCTTCCGCTGGGCCGACGACCTCGCGGGCCTCCTGCGCCATCTCGACGCGGGCCCCGCCGTCCTGGTCGGCGTCTCGATGGGCGGGGCCATCGCGGGCGACGCCGCGATCGAACACCCGGAACTGGTCCGGGCGATCGTCCTGAGCGGGGCCTCGGTCAGCGACTTCCGGTACACCCACGAGTGGACCCGTCAGGTCGTCGCGGAGTCCGCGCGGACGCTGCACTCCGGTGACGTCGAGGGCTGGCTGAAGGTGTTCCTCGGCTCCGTCGCGGGACCGTTCCGCACGGCCGACGAGGTCGACCCGGCCGTCCTGGACCACTTGCGCGACATGGCCCTGCACACCATCGCCAAGCACACACCGGGGGAGCCGGACTGGCACGTCCCCCTCACCGACACCTGGGCCCGCGTGCCGAAGATCGATGTACCCGTGCTCACGATCAACGGCGCGCTCGACTCCCCGGACCTGATCGACGACGCGGAGCGGTTCGCCCGCACCGTCCCCGACGGCCGCGCGGTCCTGGTGGACGGCACCTCGCACTTCCCGAACCTGGAGAAGCCAGAGGAGTTCAACGCCGTCCTGACGGAGTTCCTGGGGTCGCTGCCCAGGCCGGTCCGCGGCTGACGGGTGGGCACCGGGTGCCGGTGTGGACTGAATGGCTGTTCAGGAAGGCGAGACCGGAGTAGTTTGCCGCGCAACCACAGCGCAGGGTCTCGGAGCAGCCGAAATGACCAGTGACGCACACAGCCTGACCACCCTTCAGACCTTCGACCTGCCCGCCGGGACCGGGGACACGGACGCCGGGTCCGCAGACCTGGACGCCGACCGCGCCCTCGGCCGGGCCCTCGTCGCGGCCTGGCAGACGGACGGCATCTTCCAGATCCGGGCCACCCGGGCCCAACAACACGCCACCGAAAGGGCCCTGGCGGCCTCCCGGGACTTCTGCCGCAGACCCCTCGCGGAGAAGGCCGCGCACGTCTCCGACCTCACCTACAGCGGCTATGTGGCCTCCGGCGAGGAGGAGACGGCCGGCGAACGGGACGGCTCGGAGATCTTCACGGTCTGTCCCGACATCCCCGCCGACGACCCGCGGGTCGTGGAGCGGTGGCCCTGCCAGGGCCCGGCCCCCTGGCCCTCACCCGACTACGCCCGCGCCATGAAGGAGTACATGGCGGTCGTCGGCGGCATCGGCCACCGTCTGCTCCGGCTCACCGCCCTCGGCCTCGGCCTCGCCGACCCGGACCGCTTCACCCGGCTCACCGAGGACGGCTGGCACCACATGCGCGTCCTGCGCTTCCCGCCGGCCGACGCCACCTCCGAACGCGGCATCGGCGCCCACACCGACTACGGCCTGCTCGTCATCGCCGCCCAGGACGACGTCGGGGGCCTCTTCATCCGCCCGCCCGTGCCCGGCGAGGAACGCGGCCGCAACTGGCTCCCCGGCGAGTCCATGGCCGGCCGCTACGAGCACGAGGAGCCCTGGACCTACGTCACCCCCGTGCCCGGCGTCCTCACGGTCTTCCCCGGCGACATCATGCAGTTCATGACCGGCGGCGCCCTGCTGTCGACCCCGCACAAGGTCCGCCTGGCCGACCGCGAGCGCTACACCCTCGCCTACTTCCACGAACCGGCCTTCAACGCCGTGGCCCGGCCGCTCGATGCCCCGGACTCCGCCGAGTACATCCACTACGGCAGCCACTTCACCCGGATGTTCATGCGCTGCTACCCCCAGCGCGTGACCACGGCCCGCATCGAGGCGGAGGACCGACTGAAGGTCCTGGACCGGCTGCGCGAGGAGGCTCTCGCCTGAGCCCCTTGGACCGGTGCGTTAGGGCACCACCGTCACCGGCCACCGACCCGCCTTGACCAGCCGTACCGCGACCGATCCGACGATCCGGTGGCCCGCCTGCTCCGAGGCGCCGACGACGACCGCGTCGGCCTTGAGGTCGTCGGCCGCCTTCACCAGCCCGCCGTAGGGGTCGCCGCGGAAGGTGTGGAACTCCCAGCGCACGTCGTATATCCCCTTCATGCGCTCGGTCGCCTCCCGGATCTCCGCGATCAGACCCTCGGCGATCGCGTCCGTGGTCTCGGCGACCGGCGCCCCGAGGGCCGCGCCCGCCGCCATCACCGGCTGGACGTACACCACGGCGAGCAGTGCGTGCTGCCGCCGGGCCAGCCCGCCGGCGTACGACGCCGCACGCCACGAGGAGTCGGAGCCGTCCACACCGACGACGATCACCTTGGGCCCGTCCGTGCCCCGCTCGAACTGGTGCGCATGCTGTTCCGTCACGGCTGCGAGGCTATCGGAAACGGCAGGTCCGGCGGCCGTGCGGGGCGCGCCCGGCGACCGGCGGGGCACAAGCCGGCCGGAAGTGGGCACCCGGGGGCCGGACCGCCGCGGCCGGTTCCCTCCCGGGACGGCCGCGGTGCGGGCACCCGGCCTCGCCGGAGGGGACGGGACCGGGTGCCCACGGCAGGGCCGTTGACGGCCCGTCGTGAGCCGAACGGGTTGGGCCGCCCGGGTGTTTTCGTGCCGCCGCACCGGTGTTGCTGAGGTGCGTCGGCCGTCCGGCAGGCGACTGATGAGTCATGACGAAGGATCAGTTCCTCACACGGCTGTCGTCGACGGCAGGGTTCCTCACCCGACGCCGCGCACTGCTCGCCGGTGCCGCCGCGCTCGGGGCGGCCGGTGCCGGCGCCGGTGTGTACACGGCGGTCACGGGCGGCGAGCCGGCCCGGCCGCCGCTGCCCGCCGCCGGCCCCCCGGCCCACCGCGCGCTCAAGCCCTCCGCCTACCGGCTTCAGCCCCTGACCGGATACGGCCCGCCGCGCGCCGTCCGCGCCCGCACCGCCGTACGCCACGAGCCCCTGCTGCGGGTCGACGGGCGCGGCAGGACCATGGTGCTGACCTTCGACGACGGCCCCGACCCCCGCTACACCCCGCACATCCTCGACACCCTCGCCGAGTACGACGTACGCGCGATGTTCTTCGTGTGCGGGGAGATGGCCGTCGACAACCAGGACCTGCTGGAGCGGATGGCCGACGAGGGACACGTCGTCGGCAACCACACCTGGTCCCACCCGTTGCTCACCCGGCTCAGCCGCTCCCGGATCCGCTCCGAGATGGAACGTACCTGCGACGTCATCGAGGACGGCTACGGCGAACGCCCCCAGTGGTTTCGCGCCCCCTACGGCGCCTGGAACCGCGCCGCCTTCCAACTCGGCGCCGAACTCGGCATGGAGCCCCTCGCCTGGAGCGTCGACACCCTCGACTGGACCACCCCCGGCGCCCGCACCATCGCCGGCCGGGTCGAGAAAGGCGCCGCCACCGCGCCGCTGCCGACGCCCGACGACGACTGGCGCGCGTGGTTCCTGGAGAACACGCGCGGCTTCCGGCGGACCCTGCTGCTGCGCC
>NZ_JBEYVC010000188.1:0-20707 GCF_040643855.1 Streptomyces sp. NPDC047072
AGGGAGCAAGCAGCGGCAGCTGATGCACGCCCCGGGCAGACACCCGCGCGTTCACGAACCTTGACCGGCTACACCACGTGGCGGGACACCATCCGTGCGGGCCTCCAAGGGCGAAGAACCCACACGCGGATGGGGACGACGATCGCGCCTCCTGGTTCGGCGAGCAGGGTTGGGGAGAACCCCCGCGCACGCGGAGGTTGTTCGCCGGGAAAGAGCCGTTCGTGGTCGTGGGCGCCATGGTCCTTGCTTGCGCCAGGACTATCGCGTGCTCGCCTCCGCTCAGGTTGACCCAGAGGTCCTATGTCGTAGCTCTGCTGGTAGGCGAACCTGGCTACACAACGGCTACTCACCCCTGAGCCTGCCCGTTTCGACTCGCGCGCACCAGCGCCACCAATTCCCTCGACCGCCCCGCACCAATGCGTAATTCCTTGCGCAGTGATTCCGCCGAGACGGGCCGCTGATGCAACTCCCAGTGCTGAGCGTCTACTTGCCGAGCCCGAGCAAGGAGAGGGTCGCCAACCGCGGTTCCCTCGCCCATGGATGGATCGGCAGCGGAGCCCCCTCTCTGGTCAGCCGAGCGGTGGGCAAGAAGCTCGACCGCGAGCAGCAGCGCCACCGGCGGCCACCCCGCCACCAGCACCGGTTTCCACGTCAGAGCCGGCGCCGCAGCCACATTGGCCGCCAGGGACACCGCGATGCCGAGAAGAAAGGCCGCCCACACCACCAAGCGCGTACGCCGATCGCGCGCGACCGGCTGCTTCAGCACCCCGACCGTCGCCAGCAGAAGCAGGCCGTCCACCGACAGCGGCCACAGAGCTGCACTCGTCCGATCCGCCCCACCCTGCAACGCGAACTCCCGCTGATGAACATACGACGCGTACGCCGCTACCCCGGCAACCACCAGCGCCCCCGTACGCCGAACCCACATCTCCAGATCGCCCCCGAGTCGAACGCCGGGCCGCCTCACCGCCCCGCCCTCCCCCGAGCCGTCGGAAAAAAGCTCCCCTCGACCACGAGCTTCCCCGGCAAAACCCCAAGCTCAGACCGCCATACTTCTGCCCCGCGCCCCGCCGGGGGCGCCATGCAGAAGGTTGGTGCTGGAGCTCCAGCAAGGTGAGGGCTCCGGCGATGGGGCGCGCGGACGATGCGTACTCTGTCGGGCCATGTGCTATCACGCGTTCAACGGCGCTTTCCGGCACTACGTGTGCGTCGCGTGCCGGCTCTCCTTCAAAGGCAGTACGTGGCCGATCCGGAAGCGCATCTGTCCTGGCTGTCGTGAACAACTCGTCTTCGCCGGCTACGACTTCGCCGCGCCCCGGCGCCGCGACACGAAGGCATGGTCCGTCGTTGCGGCCGTGCTCGCTGAGGGGCTGACCTACGATCACCGGCCTGGCTGCGGCTGCTCGCGGCTCCCCTCCTTCCGGCCACGGACCCGAGCGCAGGTGCGTGTCCGGCGCCGTGCGGCCGAGCGGCTGGGTCTGCCTCTGTCGGTGACCCTCGCTCGCCGCGACGCCTTCACCTCGGAGAGCCGCGACGAGCAACCGCCCTCGCCGTCGGCCGCGAAGCGCGATACGGCCTGAGAAAGTCCCGCTGGGACCGGAGCGGTTCGGTGCGAGCCGTGCAGTTCTCCATGAGTCTGCGGGTGATCAGAAGGTGGATGGTCAGCCTCGTCTCCGACGGGGAGCGGGGCACCAGGAAGCCGCCGACCGTGGGGCAAGCGTCCAGGCTGCCGCCCGCCACCATCGTCCACAAACCGAACCCGTACAAGAACGAACCCCACCCCGTTGACCGCCACGACGCTCGTACTCGCGCACCGAACCACAACCAGACCAAAAGCGTTACGCATCCGAACCAGCCACCACACCAGGACGCAAAAGGCCCGGCCGACCGTGGAGGCGGTCGGGGGAATCAGCGGTGTGGAGGTCGGGCGTTGGGGATCGAGCAGTTGTCCATGTACGGGTACGCGTCGAAGGCGGAGGTGCTTGATGACGCGCGGCGGTACTGGAATCCGGGCAAGACGGCGTTCTGGCAGGGCGAGGGGGTTCCGCTCGTCGTCGGGGACCGGTCCGGGTACCGCCTGACCGATGTCGACGGACACGAGGTGATCGACGTCCATCTGAACGGCGGCACCTACAACCTCGGACACCGCAACCCCGAACTGGTGGACACCCTCACCCACGCCGTCCGGTATCTCGACATCGGCAACCACCACTTCCCCACCCCGGGCCGCGCCCGACTGGCCCGGCGGCTCGTCGAGGCGACGCCCGGCGCGGACAAGGTCGTCTTCGGGTCCAGCGGCGGCGAGGCCGTGGACGTCGCGCTCAAGAGCGCCCGGTACGCCACCGGCCGGCGGAAGATCGTGTCGGTCGTCAAGGCGTACCACGGCCACACCGGGCTGGCCGTGGCCACCGGCGACTCCCGGTTCTCGCGGCTGTTCCACTCGGACAGCCCCGCCGAGTTCGTCCAGGTGCCGTTCAACGACCTCGACGCAATGACGGCCGCGCTCGCCCGTGCGGACGCCGCCGCCGTGATCATGGAGACCGTTCCGGCCACCTACGGCTTCCCGATGCCCGAGCCCGGCTACCTGGCCGCCGTGCAGCAGGCGTGCCGGGCCACCGGCACCCTCTACATCGCGGACGAGGTACAGACCGGCCTCGGCCGGACCGGTGAGCTGTGGGGGGTCCACGCCGAAGGCGTCACCCCGGACATCCTGGTCACCGGCAAGGGCCTCGGCGGCGGCCTCTACCCCGTCAGCGCCGCCCTCCTCGGCCCCTCGGCGAGCGGCTGGCTGGAGCGCGACGGCTTCGCCCACATGGCGACCTTCGGCGGCGCCGAACTCGGCTGTGCCGTGGCCCTCAAGGTCCTGGAGATCACCCAGCGGCCCGAGACCCGCGAGAACGTCCGCCGACGCGTCGACCAGGTCGCCGAGGGCCTCGCGGAGCTGCGCGCCGAACTGCCCCGCGCGCTCACCGGGATCCGGCAGAAGGGGCTGGTCATCGGCCTGGAGTTCGGGGCCGTCGGCGCGAAGGCGGTCATGGCCGAGCTCTACCGGCAGGGCGTCTGGGCGATCTTCTCCACGCTGGATCCGGCCGTCCTCCAGTTCAAGCCCGGCCTGCTGCTCACCGAGACCGACACGGCCGAGATCCTCACCCGCCTGCGGAACGCCGTACGGAAGGTGACCGCCACCCATGCCTGACACCCCGCCCCTCATGCCCGACACCCCGCCACCCATGCCTGACACCCCGCCCCTCATGCCCGACACCCCGCCACCCATGCCTGACACCCCGCTCCTCATGCCCGACACCCCGCCGCCCATGCCTGACACCCCGCCATCCATACCTGACACCCCGCCACCCACGTCCGACACCTGGGACGGCCAGCTCACCCCCGCCCTCACCGCGTACGGCCGCAGCGCCACCCTGGCCGACGCCCGCCTGCTGAGCCTCTCCGAGAACGCCACCTACCTCTGCACCTTCACCGACACCCCCGACCCGCTCGTCCTGCGCCTGCACCGGCCGGGCTTCCGCACCCTCCCGCAGATCCGCAGCGAACTGATGTGGATCGAGCGGCTGCGGGCCGACGGCGCGGTCGACACCCCCGCGGTGGTGCCGACCCCGGCGGGCGAGCCGGCGGCGAGTTTCCCCGGTTCGGGCGGGGCGCTCCAGCACGCGGCGCTCTTCGAGTTCGCGCCCGGCGCCGAGCCGGACACCACGGACTTCGCGGACGTGATGGAGGTCGTCGGCCGGGAGACGGCCGCCCTGCACGAGCACGCGTCGCGGTGGCGGCGACCGGACGTCTTCACCCGGCCGGACTGGGACCTGGACAACCTCATCGGCGCCGCCTCACTGTGGGGCCGCTGGCGCGACAACCCCGACGTGTCCCCCGAGGGCGCCGAGGTGCTCGCCCGGGCCGAGGAGAAACTCACCCGCGCACTCGACGCGTACGGCAGGAGCCCGGCCGTCTTCGGCCTCATCCACGGCGACCTGCGCGCCGCCAACCTGCTCGTCGCCCCCGACGCCGTACGGCTCATCGACTTCGACGACTGCGGCACCGGCTGGTTCCTCTACGACCTGGCGTGCTCCCTGTCGTTCGTCGAGCACGATCCGCGGGCGGCGGAGTGGGTGGCCGCCTGGCTGCGGGGCTACGAGTCGCGCCGGCCGCTGCGGGAGGAGGACGTAGGGGCGGTGCCCGCCCTGGTGATGCTGCGCCGGCTGATGCTGGTCGCCTGGACGCACAAGCGCGGGGACACGCCCTTCGCCGCCTCGCTCCGGCCGGCCTTCGAGGCGCGGTCCGTCGAACTCGCCCGCCGCTACCTGGCCGACGACTACCTCACCGCCGTACGCCATGAGCACCGGGCGTGACCCGCTCGGCCCGGCGGCCGGCCGGGTCGCGGAGGGCGTGCTGGGGATGATCGGGCGCGGTGAGGTGCGCATGGGCGGACGGCTGCCCACCGAGCGCCGTCTGACGGAGATCTTCGGCGCCAGCCGGGAGTCCGTCCGGCGGGCGCTGGCCTGGCTGGAGGCGGAGGGCGAGGTGTGCCGGAGGCGCGGGAAGGCCGGCGGGACCTTCGCGCTGCGCCCCAACCCCAACTGGCCCGTCTACGGCTGGAGTCGGCTCGCGCACGGCCGCGACCGGGTGGTGGCCCGGCAGCCGGGCGTCGACGTGAGCGTTCCCGCGCTGCTGCGGCACCAGGACTTCGCCGAGGCGACCCGGGTCGTGTCCACGGGGCTGCGGCGGGGCGCCCCGGAGGTCTGCGCCGGGCTCGGACTGCCGGACGGGGCCGGGACGGTGGCCGTCGAGCGGGTGCGGTTCGCCGACGGAGTGCCGCTGTCGTGGGAGCGGCTGTTCGTCTCGGCGGCGCGCTTCCCCGGACTCCTGGACCAGGACCTGACCGGCTCCCTCTCCCAGGTGTTCCGCGACACCTACGGCGTCACCGCCCGCGAGGTCCGCGAACGCATCCGCGTCCGGCTCGCCGAGAGCCACCACACCCACCATCTCGACGTGTCGGTGGGCCAGCCCCTGCTCGCGATCACCCGCACGTCCCACGACCAGCACGGCCGGCCCCTGGAGTTCTCCTACGACCTCTTCCGCGCCGACCGCACCGAACTCCACGTCTCCTCGACGACCAACGCCCCTGTCGAGGAACCGACCATCAAGGAACCGACATGAACTCCCCGTCCCCGACCCGGAAGGTCGCCGTCGTCGGCGGCACCCGAGGCATCGGCGCCGCCGTCACCTCCACCTTCGTCCGCGCCGGGCACGACGTCCTGCTGACCGGGCGGAGCGTCCCGGACGTCGTCCTGGAGAAGTTCCGCGCCGAGGCGACGAGGGAGGGCCAGACCGTCGAGGGGCTCGCCCTCGACTCCGCCGCGCCCGACTCCGCAGAGCGGCTCGCCGAGGCGGTCTCCGCGCTGCTCGGCGGCCTCGACGTGCTGTGCCTCAACGCGGGGATCTTCCCGAACAGACCGCTGGCGCAGCTGACGTACAGCGACATCCGTGAGGTGTTCGCGGTGAACGTGGAGAGCCAGATGCTGGCCGTCGCCGCGTGTCTGCCGCTGCTGCGCGGCTCGGCGGCGGGGCGGGTCGTGCTCACCTCGTCGATCACCGGGCCCGTCACCGGCTTCCCCGGCTGGAGCCACTACGCCGCGAGCAAGGCGGCCCAACTCGGCTTCATGCGCACGGCGGCACTGGAACTCGCCCCCTACGGGATCACCGTCAACGCGGTGGCCCCCGGGAACGTGGCGACCGAGGGCCTCGACGGCATGGGCGAGGAGTACCTCGCGCAGATGACGGCGACGATCCCGCTGGGCCGCCTGGCCCGCCCCCAGGAGATCGCCGACGCGGTCGAGTTCCTCTCCGGGGAGCGGGCGTCGTTCGTCACGGGCCAGGTCATCACCGTCGACGGCGGCCAGACCCTGCCGGAGTCGCCGGAGGCGGTGCTCCCGGTGACCACGACCGCGCGAGGCTGAACGGCAAGTCATCGGACGGCCGGGGCACGAGCGCCGGTCGGGGAGAAGGCGCAGTCCGGCCTCTCCGCCTTGAACGGCCTGCTCAGTTCCCTGCGAGACGGGGGAAGAGAGCCTCGGCGCTGCCGCGGTCGATGGCGTCGAGCTGACCCGGCCCGAAGCCGTCGTACCCGTCGAGGAGGGAGTCGAGGAGCGTGCCGGTCTCCTCCGGGGCGAAGGGGAAGTCGCTGCCGTAGAGGATGTGCCCGGGTGCGGCGAAGGCCAGCAGGGAGGGCAGCGCGGCCGGGGTGGAGGACAGCGCGGTGTCGAAGTAGAAGCGCTGGAGGTCGGTCAGGATGCCCAGGGGTGTGGTGCCGGGGTTGAACTGGGCGCCGCCGGTGAACCGCCAGGCGGCGTACGGCAGGAAGCCGCCGGCGTGGGAGAGGATCACCTTCATCCGGGTGTGCCGGCTCATCACGCCGTTCAGCGTCATGTGGACGGCGGTGCGGGTGGTGTCGTAGGGGAAGTCCAGCAGCGGGCCGGGCATGCCCTCCAGCAGGGGCAGCGGCGGTGCGTCGGGGTGGATGAACACGACCGCCTCGCGGGCGTCGAGTTCGGCCCACAGCGGCTCGTACTCCTTGTCGCCGAGGTAGCGGCCGCGGACGTTGGAGAGCAGCACCACGCCGTCGGCGTGCAGGTCGTCCAGGGCGTACGTCGCCTCGGCGAGGGCTCCGTCGACGTCCGGGAGCGGGAGGCTCGCGAAGAAGCCGAAGCGGTCGGGGCGGTCCCTGGCCAGTTCGGCGGCGTACTCGTTGACCGTGCGGGCGACCGCGCGGGCCTCGGTGTCGTCGCCGAAGTGGGTACCGGGCGAGCTGATCGAGAGGACGCCGGTGGCGATGGAGCGGCGGTCCATCACGGCGAGCGCGCTGTTTCCGTCCCAGGCGGGGGTGGGCCAGCCCGCGGCCGTCGCGCCGTGGCGGTCCATCACGTCCCGGTAGGCCGGCGGGACGAGGTGTTGGTGGACGTCGATGCGATACGGAGAGGTCATGGGTTCTCTCGCCTCCTAATATTTAGGTGGCTAATCATTGCCCTGGTAAATTACACCTCCATGAGCAAGAAACACAACGCCGGACAGGCCACGGCAGGCGGACAGGCCACAGCGGCCGGGGGCGTCAGCTCGGTCGGGGACGTCGGCGCGGAGGAGATGGCGCAGGCGGCCGACGCGCTCTTCGTCGCCATGCGCCGGGCCCGCTCGGCGGGCGCCGACCACTACGGCGGACTCTCGCTGGCCCAGGTCGCCCTGCTCGAACCGCTGACCGCGCAGCCGGACCTGCCGGTGGGCCGGCTGGCGAGCAGCGCGGACGTCAGCGTGCCGACGGCCACGCGGATGCTCCAGCAACTGGAGACCAAGGGCATCGTGGTGCGCCGCCGGTCGGCGCAGGACGAGCGGCGAGTCCTGGTCAGCCTCACCACGGAGGGCGCCGAGCTGCTCACCACACTCCGGGAGCGGCTCCGGGAGCGACAGGCCCTCGCCTACGAGGCGTTCACGGCGGACGAACGCGTCCAGCTGGTCACGCTCATGCGCAGGCTCACGGAACTGGTCGCCGACTCCGACTGAGACGAGACGCTTGCACGCCAACGCGCAAGAAACTAGCCGAACGCTTGCCGCTCGACGCGTGCCGTGCTCTCCCGGACGATGAGCTCCGTACCCGCGAAGGTCGCAGCGGGCGGCCGACACCCGCTCTCCAACTGCCCGCGCAGCAGCCCGAACGCATCGCGCCCCAGCCCCTGGAAGTCCATGCGCACCGTGGTGAGGGACGGGGTGAGGAAGCCGGAGTGCGGGGCGTCGTCGAACCCGATGACGCTGACGTCTGCCGGCACCGCCCGCCCCGCGTGGTGGAGGGCGCGCAGCACACCGAGGGCCAGGTCGTCGTTGCCGCAGAGGACGGCCGTCACGCCGGGGTCGTCGGCGAGCCCGCGGCCCTCGTCGTAGCCGGCCCGGACGTCCCAGCCCTTGCCGCCGCGGAGGTCGGGCGGGGTGACCCCGGCCGCCTCCAAGGCCGTTCGCCAGCCCTGCGCTCGCGGGCCCTCCCGCCTCCGGCCATCCCCCGACGCCGGGATCGCCACGTAGTGCACGGTCGAATGCCCGAGTTCCAGCAGATACGCGGTGGCCGCACGGGCCGCCTCACGGTCGTCGGCCCACACGGCCGGACGCGGAGGGGTCCGACCGTGCGGCGGCGCTTCTACGACCGCGGCGCACGGCACGTCCAGGGGGACCCGTCCCAGAGCCGCCACACCGAGCCGGTCGAAGCCGATGACCATCAGCCCGCCCCCGTCGGCCACAGCCGAGGAGACCGTACGGTCCAGGTCCTCCTCGGGGGTGAGGACCTTCACGCCCAGGGAGTAACCGGCCGCCCGGGCTTCTTCCTCCACACCCTGCAAGGTCGCGGCATAGCCGTAGAGCGTCGTGTTCGACGTCAGGACGGTCACCGTCCTGGTCACCCCGCTCGCCAGAGCGAACGCGCTGGCGTTGCGCCGGAACCCCAGCGCCGAGATGGCCGCCTCGACCCGCTCGCGGGTCTCCCCGCGGACGTTCGGGTGCTTGTTGATGACCCTCGAAACGGTCTGGTAGGAGACACCGGCCGCCTGAGCGACGTCCCGAATACTGACCGTCTTGCGCGGTCTCCGGTCAGCGCCCGCCGGGCCGCCGACCCTTGTGTGACCGGTCACATCCATGGAAGGATTGTGAACGGTCACAACACTGCCCGTCAACAGATCGCAGAGGGGACCCCGTGTCGACCACCGCCGTCGAAGCAGCCGAGGCATCCCTTCTCTGGTCCCACGACACCCTCGGCCTGCAAGCCGTCGTGGACGCCACCGGCGCGGTCGGGCTGGGCCTGCCGGGCCAGGACCGGGAGCGCCTGCTCCCCCTCGTCGAGGTCACCGTCACCGGCCACGGGCGGAACTGGTCCGGGGAGCGCTTCATCGACAGCACGGTCGGCGCCCGCCTGGCCTACCTCGGTCACGAGACGGTGACACAGGAGGACCGGCGGAGCACGACGATCCGGCTCGCGGACCCCGTCACCGCCCTCGCCGCCGCCATCACCCTGACCACCTTCCCCGGCACGAACGCCCTCCGTGCACAGGTACGCCTGGTCAACGAGGGAGACACCCCGCTCCGTCTGGAGAACGTGTCGACCCTGGCGCTCGGCGGCATCGTAGACGCCGACGGCTCGCTGGACGGTCTCACCCTGCACTGGGCGGACAACGACTGGCTCGCCGAGTGCCGTTGGCGCCGGGCCGCCTTCCGCGACCAGGTCGTCCCGCTGAACCGGTCCGCCCACGGCCACGAGGGACGCGGCTGCTTCGAGCGGTACTCGCAGGGCAGTTGGTCCACAGGCCGGCAGCTGCCGACGGCCGCGCTCACCGACGGCTCGGGGCGCGCCTGGCTCTGGCAGATCGAGTCCAGCGGAGGCTGGCGCTACGAGACCGGCGAACGCGAGGGCGCCGCGTACGTCGCCCTGTTCGGCCCCGACGACGCCCACCACCAGTGGCATCAACTCCTGGCGCCCGGCGAGGAGTTCACCACCGTCCCGGCCGCCTTCGTCGCGGTGGAGACCGGCGGCCTCGACGCCGCGTTCGGTGAACTCACCGCCTACCGCCGCCGGATACGCCGTCCCCACCCGGACCACACCGCGCTCCCGGTGATCTACAACGACTACATGAACACCCTGATGGGCGACCCCACCACGGACAGGCTTTTGCCGCTCATCGAGGCCGCGGCGGCCGCCGGTGCCGAGGTCTTCGTCATCGACGCCGGCTGGTACGACGACGACGCGCAGGGCTGGTGGGACGCCGTGGGAGCGTGGGAGGCCTCCGAGAGCCGTTTCCCCGGCGGGATCCAGCAGGTCCTGGACGCCGTCAGGGACCACGGCATGACCCCCGGACTCTGGCTGGAGCCCGAAGTCGTCGGCGTACGCAGCGAGTTGGCCCGCACCCTGCCCGCCGAGGCGTTCTTCCGCCGGGGCGGCATCCGCGTCACCGAGCACGGCCGCCACCACCTGGATCTACGGCACCCCGCGGCCCGCGCCCACCTCGACCGGGTCGTCGACCGCATCGTGGGCGAGTGGGGGGTCGGCTATCTGAAGCTCGACTACAACGTCAACATCGGTCCCGGTACGGAGAACGGCACCGAGAGCGCGGGCGCGGGTCTGCTCGGGCACCACCGCGCCCACCTGGACTGGCTGGCCGCCCTCCTCGACCGGCACCCCGGGCTCGTCCTGGAGAACTGCTCCTCGGGCGGTCTGCGCATGGACTACGCCCAACTCGCCGTCACCCAGCTCCAGTCCACCAGCGACCAGCAGGACCCCCTGCGCTACCCGCCCATCGCCGCCGCGGCGGCCACCGCGGTCACCCCCGAACAGGCCGCCGTGTGGGCCTACCCCCAGCCCCACTTCAACGCGGACGAGATCGCCTTCACCCTCACCGGTGCGCTGTTGGGCCGTATCCACCTGTCCGGATTCCTCGACCGCATGGACGCCGAACAGTCCGGACTCGTCCGCGCCGCCCTCTCCGTCTACAAGGCCATCCGCCCGGAGATCCCCGCCGGCCTTCCGTTCTGGCCGCTCGGACTCCCCTCCTGGGACGACACCTGGATCGCCTCCGGCCTACGCGGTCCCTCGGCCACGCTGCTCACCCTGTGGCGACGCGAGCCGGCCACCGCCGAGAGCACCCGCGTCCTCACCATCCCCCACCTGCGCGGCACCCGCGTCCGGCCGACCGTGCTCCACCCCGCCGCCTCCGACGCCACGGCGACCTGGGACCCCGACGAGGGACACCTCACCGTCTCCCTCCCCCGCCCCGGCACGGCGGTCCTGCTGCGCCTCGGCACGGACCCGGCGTAGCTCAGGACGCGCGCCGGTAGACGCCCGCGCTCCGGCCCAGATGGCCCAGATCCACCAGGTAGCGGCGGAGCGACACATGGTCGATGTCGTCGCTCTCCTCGCACCAGGCCCGCAGCCTCTCGTTCACCGTGCGCTCGGGGTACTCGACGCCCGGATCGAAGGTCTGCTCGGCGATGTGCCGGAGCACCACCTTCTTACGGGTCCACCGCGCCGGCAGCCGCACGAGACGCCCGTCCCGGACGAAGGTACGCAGCACGAAATCGTCCCCTGAGGCTCCCGAGGCCCCGGACGCACTCGCCGCCGGATCCTCCTCGGCCCGTTCCCGCCGCGCCTGTTCCCTGAACACCTCGTACGCCACCGCCAGTTCCCCGTCCGCCCGCTCCGTCACCACGCCCTGCTCGGCCAGCCGATGCAGCGCCACGGCGGTCTCCCGCGCGGACAGTCCGGCCGCGCCGGCGACCTGCGCGGGGCTGCCGGCGCCGAGCGCCACCGCCGCGAAGGCGCGGACACGGTTCTCCTCGGCGAACAGACGGATGAGTCGACCTGAGTCGGTAGCCATGCCCGGAGGCTACGACAACGCCGGGGGCGGCTCCGAGCGATTTTTGAGTGATCCCCACATGAACACCGTTACCAGCCCAGGGCGCGGGCGTTGAAGGGGAAGTGCGGCGGCGCGAACGGCCGTCGCGCTCACCGAATCAAAGGAGAACGTGATGTCTCGCATCGCGAAGGCGGCGGGTGTCGCCCTCGGCACCGGTGCCGTGGTCATCGGCGGCGCCGGCCTGGCCCTGGCGGACGCGGGTGCCCAGGGCGAGGCCGTCGGCTCGCCCGGCGTCCTGTCCGGCAACGTCGTGCAGGTCCCGGTCCACATCCCGGTCAACGTGTGCGGGAACACCGTCGACGTGATCGGTCTGCTGAACCCGGCCTTCGGCAACACCTGCGCCAACGTCAGCGACGGCCCCGACAAGGGTCACCCCGGCCCGGGCGGTCACGGCCACGGCGGCTACGGCTACGGCGACTGATCGACCGTACGCACGAAAGAGCCCCGGCACCTCGAGCGCCGGGGCTCTTCCCGTGTCGGCGGCCCTTTGTCCACGACCCCTGCCGACAACCCGCCTCACGCGTACCGGTAGATCGCCGAGACGTCCTCCAGCTCGTCCGGCGTCACGTCCCACGGCGGCAGCTTCTCGTGCCGGGCCACGATCCGGTCGTGCTGCTCGTCGGTGAGGCCGGGGGGCCGCGCCGGGAGGTAGCGGGCGCCGGGGTGGCGGCGCTGCCAGCGGTACCAGCACAGGTCGACGAAGGCGTGGTGCAGCCAGAACACCGGGTCGTTGACGGACGCGCCGCCGAGCATCGCTCCGCCGACCCAGCGGTGCACCCGGTTGTGGTTGCGCCAGGCGACCGGTCCGCGTCCGCTCCCCCAGCCCTCCAGGCGGTTGCGGAAGCCCCTGGTGACCGTGGAGTCCCAGGGCGAGACGTCGTAGACCGGGTCGGCTAGCGCGGTGTCCAGCTCGCCGCGGGTCGGCAGGTCGATCGGGGACGCGGCGCGCCCGAGGTCCCGGGTGAGGAACTCCTCGTCCGTGACGCCCTCCTTGAGGGTCCAGTCACCGCTCGCGTAGGCGAACGGCCCGGTGGTCACCTGCCGGTCGGAGCGCCGGCCGTTGCCGCCGAGCAGGTCCCTGGTCCAGGGCGCGGACGTCGTCGTACGGTCGCGGGTCCAGTCCCAGTACGGCACCGTCACCGAGGAGTCGACGCGGCGCAGCGCCCGCTCCAGGTCGAGCAGGAACTGCCGGTGCCAGGGCAGGAAGGACGGTGTCATGTGGGCGGTGCGCAGGCCGCCCTCGCCGTCGGACACGTAGTGGTCGATGTGGATGCGCACGAACTCGTCGTACTCCCCACGCCGTTTGATCTCCAGCATCGCCTTCACGAACCGCCGCTTCTCGGCGGCGGTCAGGGTGCTGACGTCCTTACGCGTGTACGCCATGGTCTCCCCCCATGTTGTCCTGTTCCGGATCGCGCAGCTGCCGGCCGGGGCCGAGTTCGTCGACGGCGGCGCGGGCGGCGTCCAGCGGAGTGGCGTACGACCGGTAGTGGTCGACCATGCTCAGCCAGCTGCCGTCGGCGCGGCGCATCAGGTGCAGGGGCCGGCCGTCGACCGTGACGTGCCACTGGGCGCTGTCGAAGACGCGGCCGGCCGCGGCCGCCGAGGTTCTGATGCCGCGGATGTGGCGGCCGTGGTAGGTCTCGTCGAAGACGATGTCCGCGGGGGGTTCGGCCGCGCGGGTCAGCCTGGTCGCGACCACGACGGGCGCGAACGCCACGGCGACGGCCACCGGCCCGAACAGCCCGAGCAACAGATCCCGACGGCTCACCCGTGCGGTCCCCCCTCTCCCCGCCGCCGCCTTAGCCCCCACCACTGCCCCACCAACACTCACGGCCATCGCTACTCCTCCGCTCCAATACATCCGTACGGCTAACCGCCAACCACCCGACTCGGTCACCGTCGGGGGGCCGGGGAGGTGAATCGAGGGAGTGCGGGGGGCCGAGGGGGGCCGTGAGGGGGGCGGGGCCGTGAGGGGAGGCCACCGGGGGAGTCACCCCGGGGGGAGGCCACCGAGGGGGCGCAAGCGCGGGGAGGGAGCGGGCCCGCGAGGGGGCAGAGGCGTTGAGAGGGACGGGGAGGCGCAAGCGTGTCCGGGGCGCCGAGAGGTCGGGAAGCGACAAGGGGGGTTGGGGGCCGCCGAGGGAGTGGGGGGTGCGCTGCGGTCGCCGAAGGGGTTGCCCGGATGCGCCGGACCACGGAGGGGGCCGACGAGTGCGCTGGGACCACCGGAGGGGCTGACGGATGTGCCGGGACCGCGGAAGGTGGCTGGCGGATGTACCCGGAGACGCCCACGGAGCCCGGCCGGGGGTTCCGGAAACGCCGAGGGGGCCCGGGCACATCCGCCCAGGCCCCCTCCGGTTCAGCCCCGTCGCCCCACAGACCGTAGCCCGTGGCCAAACAGGCGGGCCCCGTCGCCCCGCAGGCCAGAGCCGCCCGCCCCGCAAGCCCCCGTCGCCCTGCGGGCCGGAGCCAGCCGTTCTACAGGCCCGCGCCCGTTACCAGGTCCGCGCCGGGGACCGTCTGGAGGACTGGGGCGAGGACGCCTACCTGGGGGAGCTTGGCGTCCGGGAGGCCGTAGTTGTCGGGGTTCGGGGCGGTCAGGGGGGCGTCGACGGTCAGGCCCGGCGCCAGCGTGCGCAGGTCCGAGGCCGGGGCCGCGACGCCGACGTGGTCGAAGTCGTCGCCGAGGACGTGCGGCAGCGGAGCCCGCAGGCCCGCCCCCGGCAGCGCCCCACCGATCGGCACCTGCGGCAGCACCCGCTCGGGGATGAGCCGGCCCTCGACGTACTGCGGCCCCTCGGGCGCGCCCGGCGTCAGCAGCGGAAGCTCCGCGCCGAGCTTCGGCAGCTGCATGCCGAGGGAGTTCTCGACGCCCTCCAGCGGCACGGGGACCGGAACCGTGTCCACCGCGGCGGCGGGGGTCGCGGCGCCCACCGCAGCGGCTACGCCCGTGATGACGGCGGCGATGGTTCCTCGGGTGGTCGACTTCATCTCAGGTACGGTGCCTTTCGGGAATCGGGAAGCTCAACGTCCTTCCCCCGTAACGATTCCGGGCCCGGTACCAGCGCAAGATTCCCCCGACTGCCGCAGTAATCAGACGTACGGCAATCAGCTCGTCCAGAAGTCCCACCAACGCGTCAGGACCAGCATTCCGACGATCCCGATGTGCAACACCGGCAGCACCCAGGTGAATTCGGCGAGGAACGACCTCAACACGGCCGGTGCGGGCAGGAGTTGCTCGCGCACGACCAGCGAGGTCACGTACCAGAACATGAGAATCGTGGCGACCCACGCCAAACAACACCACAGGCACAGCGCGTTGATCCGGTACAGCGACTCGAACTGCAGCCAGGACACGAACCCGACGCCGAACAGACACCCCGCGTCGAAGGTCAGCCAGTACCAGCGGGGGAAGCGGACGCCGGTCAGCAGACTCACGCCCACGCAGACCACGATCGCGTAGGCCACCAGGCCCAGCATCGGGTTGGGGAACCCGAACGCCGAGGCCTGGTCGCTCTTCATGACGCTGCCGCAGGACACCACCGGGTTCAGGCTGCACCCCGGCGTGAAGTCCGGATCCTCCAGCAGCTTGAACTTGTCCAGGGTGATCACCCAGGCGGCCAGCAGCCCGGCCGCCCCGGTGAGCACCAGCAGGACGGCGAACGCGCGCGAGGCGCCCGCGGTCCGTGCCATCAGCCGCGCAGGCTGCGGGCCGGCAGCACGATGTGCGCCGCCGCGTTCAGCGTCTCCTCGGCACCCGCGAAGGCGGCCAGCGCCTCCGGGTCGACCGGCTTGCCCGGCTCGGCCTCCGGCCAGGGGCGGGTGGTGAACACGAAGTAGGCGAAGCCGCGTTCGCCGACGGCCGCGAGCCACTCCGGCGGCGGGACGCACTGGGCGTTGAAGCCGGGCATGTTGACGACGGCGGAGCCGGACTCGACGAGCAGGCTGACCGGGATGCTCGGCTTGGCCTTGCCGTCGACGAGGTCGCCGCCGACCGGCAGGCCGTTGTTCTCCAGCAGCGCCTCGACGGCGGCCGTGGCCGCCTCGGGGCCGCCGGCACCGTCCCCGAGTGAGTAGGCGAGGAGGTAGGGCATGTCGCCGTCGGGGGCTTCGCCGCTCCAGGCCATGACGACCAGGGTGCCCAGGTCGGCGGCGTTGAAGGGGCGGGTTTCGCTTGAGGTTGAGGTCACCGCGCGACCATAGCGACGCAGGGGAAGGCGTCCGGCCGCGTTCTCACCCGACCGGACGAGTGACCGCGCCCGCTCCACACGAACGAGGGATGCCCGCACGCGAACCTGACGGGGCCGGTTCCGCACGGTACGGAACCGGCCCCGTCGGCGCGGAAGCGCGGGGCATCAGCCGAGCGGGAGCCCGCCGAGCAGACCGCCGGAGTTCAGCGTGGTGGTCGCTTCCTTCACGGTGTTCAGGACGGAGTCCTTGTTCTCGGTGTCCAGGGCCTGCGACTGGTGCTGGAGGGGCATCGCGTCCGCGGGCTGGAGGTCACCGCTGGTGAGCGTGTTCACGGCGCCGTTGAGGCTGGTGGGCGTGACGTCGGCGGCGTTGTACGCGAACGCGGGCGCGGCGGCACCGGCGAGGGCCAGGGAACCGGCAACCACTGCGGCGGCCTTCAGGGACTTCATCGGATTCCTCTCCTTACGAATTCGGACGCCTTGTCCAACGACTTCTCGCGGAAGGGGAAACCCTGCACGACGTAATTGGGCTTTCATGAAAAAGCCGTTGTGCCGGCCTTTCGAAAGACCGGCACAACGGGAGAGTTCCGCGAAACACCTCAGGAGGTGGGCAGCAGCCCACCCACCGCGGGCGGCGAGACCGGCAGACTCGGCGGGCTGACCGGCAGGCTCGGCAGCGGCGGCAGCCCCGCCAGGCTCGGTGCGGGCAGTCCGCCGCTGAGCAGGGTGGCCGCGAGGACGTTGACGAGGCCGGTCAGCACGCCGGTCACGGCCGGGACCACCTTCGTGGGGTCGCCGGAGGTGACGGCGGTGAGCAGGGTCTCGACCGCCTTCTGCAGCGCGGCGAGCGCGTCTGCCACGAGATCGGCGGGCAGCGCGGCCCGCGCCTTGGAGTCGTCCCCGACCCGCGCGACCCCGGGCAACGCGGGCAACGAGCTGGTCGGCAACGCACTGGTGGGAAGCGCACTCGTCGGCAGCGCACTGGTGGGCAGCGCACTGGTGGGCAGCGCACTGGTGGGCAGCGCGCTCGTGGGCAACGAGCTGGTCGGCAGCGCACTCGTCGGCAGGGAACTCGTAGGCAGCCCCCCGGTGGGCAACGCACTCGTCGGGTCCGCCGCGTTCGGCGTAGCCGGCAGCGTCGTGGCCGGCGGGGTGACCGGCAGCGCGGCGGGCGGGGTGACCGGTGCCGCCGGTGCCGCCGCCGTGACCTTCGCGATCGCGCTCTTGACCGCGTCGACGAGCTTGGTCGCCTCCTCCGGCGAGAGCTGCCCGCCGTCCGCCTTCAGTACGGCGTTGAGGAGGTCGGTGACGGGGGTGAGCACGGTGCCGAGGTCGCCGAGGGCCTTGACCTGGCCGAGCAGACCGTCCGCGCCGGGCAGCGGCGCCTTCGCCGCCGTCCGGACATGCCTGGCCGAGTCGTTGTCGGCCGCCACCGCGGCCGGCCCGGCGAGGCCGATCAGTAGGGCTCCGCAGAGCACGGAGGCGGCGACGCGCCGGACGGGCAGACCACGCATGGGTGTTCCTTTCGATGCACGAGGATCTTGTGCCCACCGTGAAAGCGCTCACCGCGCTCTGCAACCGAGCGATCGCAACGAGCAATCGGCCCCGTCCCACCCGAACGGCATCACCCCTGGTGAGGGCCATGACAAACCCGACCGGCCGCACCGACGCCCCGATCCCCCGTTCGGGGCAACACCCCGGACGCAACGGCCCACAAGAGAACCGGCCGGCCCCCCGTGATGGATTCACGGGAGGCCGGCCGGCGAAAGGAAGTGAGTCGACGTCAGTCGTTGACGCACTCGTTGCCGAACGCGGGGTTCAGCAGACCGATGACGTTGACGGTGTTGCCGCAGACGTTGACCGGGACGTGGACCGGAACCTGGACGACGTTGCCCGACAGCACGCCCGGGGAGTGGGCAGCGGCGCCCTGCGCGCCGGAGTCGGCGACGGCGAGGCCGGCGCCACCCGCGACAGCGGCGGCCGCAACGGTCGTCAGGGCCAGGCCCTTGGCGATACGCGACATGGAGAGGTGCTCCTTGGGTTGAAACAAAACATCCGGGCGGGGATGCCCGGCGCTGTGTCAACGCGTGGCGCGCCCGCGGGTTGTGCCCCCAATGGAGTGATCTCACCGGAGTCCACCCTTCACCATTTAGACACACTTGTCTGCTTTCACCGGATTAATACGCATAGCGGCTAGAGTTGCGGACCTCCCGACGCACCCCTATAGGCATCCCATCGCACGCATAGGGGCCCGAACCTTCCGGAAGGGCAACGCCGGTCATGAGAACGTCCCCGGGTCCGCCGCTGCGCCGCGCCCTGGCTCTCGCCCTGACCCTCCTCGCCGTCGCGGCCGCACCGCCCGCCCCCGCCGCGGAGGCGGGGCGCGTCCCCTTCGCCGAGCGCTACCGCGCGCTGCAGCACGGCGGCCTCGTCCGCGCCGCCAACACCTCCATCACCTGCCGTACGGCGAGCGCCACCTGTCCGGGCGAGGCGTCCAACGACGGGACCGACATGTTCTACGTCGACGTCGACCGTGACCCGAACACCTACAACTCCTCCCGCGCGGAGGTCCGGCTGCCGGCCGGCGCGCGGGTGACGTACGCGCGCCTGTACTGGGGCGGCAACCTCCGGGTGGGCGAGCAGAAGCCGCCGAAGGACGACGGCCGGGTGCTGATCGCCGAGCCGGGCGGCGACTACAAGGAGCTCCTCGCGGACACGCTCATCGGCCACCGGGTGGCCCAGGGCGCGGACGCCTACCAGGCCTCGGCGGACGTCACGGAGCTGGTGCGGGCGAGCGGTTCGGGTCTGTACACGGTGGCCCAGGTCAACGCGGCCATGGGCAGGTCCGCGGCCGGCGCCTGGGGCGGCTGGACGCTGGTGGCGGCGTACGAGAACCCGGCGGAGCCCCTGCGGCACCTCGTGCTGTGGGACGGCTTCGACACCCTGGACCCCGGCGTGACGGCACGGATCCGGGCGCCGTTGCCGAAGGGCGCGGGCGGCCGCGTCGGGCTCGTCGCCTACGACGGCGACCGCGGCCGTACGGGTGAATCGTTCACTCTTTCGACTGACAGCCGGTCGGGGGGAACCTTCACCGATGCCGCCAACCCCCGTACAGACGTACTGAATTCGACCATCAGCGAGCCCGGCACCGCCCCTGCCCTGCGGATGCCCTCCCCCTCGAACACGCTCGGCTACGACTCCGATGTGTTCGATCTCGGCAAGGCGCTGCGGTCCGGTGGTGACCAGCTGGCCTTCCGGCTCGTTTCCCAGCGCGACGCGGCGTGGGCCGGAGCGCTCTTCGTCGCCGTCGACGCCCGCAAGTGAGGCGCGTTCCCGCCCCTCCCGAGCATCACCCGTGAACGAGGAAACGCGCATGCACCAGTCAGCCACCGGCCTTCGGCCACGGGTCCTGCACCTCACCCAGCCCGTGGACGGCGGGGTCGCCCGTGTGGTGACGGACCTGGCGCGGGCCCAGCTAGCGGCCGGTCTGCACGTCACGGTCGGCTGCCCGGACGGGCCGCTCGCCCCCGCGCTGCGGGCGCTCGGCGCCGAGGTGCGCCCCTGGCAGGCGACCCGCTTGCCGGGACCGGCGCTCGCGCGGGAAGTACGGCAACTCGCCCGGCTTCTCGCGCAGTCGCGGCCCGACCTGGTGCACGCGCACAGCGCGAAGGCCGGTCTCGCGGGCCGGCTCGCGGTGCGGGGCCGGATCCCGACCGTGTTCCAGCCGCACGCCTGGTCCTTCGAGGCGGTCGGCGGCCCCACCGCGGCGCTGGCGCTGCGCTGGGAACGGCAGGGGGCGCGCTGGGCGCACCGGGTGGTGTGCGTGAGCGAGGCGGAGCGTGCGACCGGCGTGCGCGCCGGGATCGACGGCCGCTGGAGCGTGATCCCCAACGGCATCGCGGCCGAGCGCTTCCACCCCGCCGCCGTCCACGCCGTACGCGCGAGCCTGCTGCCCGATGTCGATCCGGCGGCGCCGCTCGTGGTGTGCGTCGGGCGGCTGTGCCGGCAGAAGGGGCAGGACGTGCTGCTGCGCGGGTGGGAGGCGATCCTCGCGCGGGTGCCGAACGCCCGCCTGGTGCTGGTCGGCGACGGCCCGGACGCCGCCGCGCTCCGGCTGCGCGCCCCCGGTTCCGTGCTGTTCGCGGGCGCCGTCGCCGACACCGTGCCCTGGTACCAGGCCGCCGACCTGGTCGTCCTGCCCTCGCGCTGGGAGGGCATGGCGCTCGCCCCGCTGGAGGCGATGGCGTGCGGGCGGCCCGTGGTGCTCACGGACGTCGACGGCGCCCGCGAGAGCCTGCCGGCCGCGCTCGCCCCGCGCTGTCTGGTACCGCCCGGGAACCCGGCCGCGCTCGCCCGTGCCGTCTGTGGCCTGCTGCTCGACCCGCTGCTGCGCGAGTCGCTCGGCCATCTGGGGCGTCGGCACGTCCTGTCCACGCACGACGTACGGCACACGGCCGAGGCGGTGGCCGGCGTGTACCGCGAACTCCTCGGCGCCGCGCAGAGACCTGCCGTGCCCACCGAGTACAGGGAGTCCATCCACTCGTGACCGCGGAAAGCACCGTCCCGTCGCCCGGTGGGCAGCCACGGGACCTGAGATTCTCGCCCGTCGCGCTCATGCCGTCGCGCGGCGCCGCCCCCGGCTTCCGGTTCCCGCTGCGCCGTCCGCAGACCCGGCCCGCCTCGCCGGTGCCGCTGCTGGCCGCCGACGTCGCCGCCGCCGTCCTGGGCGCCCTCGCGATGGCGGAGGCGCTGCGCCACCCGCTGCTGGTGGCGCTCCTTGTGGCCGCGTCCATGCTGCTGCGCCCCCATCCGACCCGGCCGGTGCCGGGCATCCTCGACGAACTGCCCGTCGTCTGCGGCCGGATCGCGGTCGCGTGGCTCGCGGTCGCGGCGCTCGTGGCGGCCTACGACCCGGACCGGGCGCTCGGCGCCGGCACCCTCGCCGGCGGCTTCCTGATCCAGTCGACGGCGGCCTGCGCGGGCCGCGGCACCGTGCACTGGCGCAGGCGCGCAGCGCTCTTCATGGGTTCGAGTAAATCCACTCTTTTTCTCGTGCCTCTCCATTCC